>JACRBM010000091.1 GCA_016219275.1 Chloroflexota bacterium | reverse complement strand
CCTGGACGCGGATGGAAACGTGACTGTGCGCAAGCCATGCTCGCTGGGTTGAGTGAACTTCACAGCGGTCGTTTTGATAAGGCTTGGCAGAAAACCGTGCCCATTGTCATCTGAAGTCGCCGACACTTTTGCGGTATACTCTTTCAAATCGAACGGGCGCGCCATCCGCACGCCCGTTCGCGTTTCCCATTCTCATTGATGGTTCGTCTGGTAGGGGCGTTCAATTGAACGCCTCTGCGAAAACCGGACATTGATTACGCTCCGGCTTTCAACCCGATGTTTTGGAGCAGTTCGCTCACCTGCGCGCGATAGAATTCGTTCGCGTCGCCGAGCATCGGTTGCAGCTGATGGTCCAGTTCGAGCGACACGATCCCATGCAACCGATACCAACACACCAGCGCGACATACATCGCCGCGATCGGTGCGGTGTAGCCATAGTTTTTCTTCCAGGCGCTCAACTGCGCTTGCAACGCCGCGGGTGGTCTGGCGTACTCCGCCGGCAGATTCAAATCACCCTGTTTGTGCGTCGCCGCCAATTCATCCACCAAGACATCGAACCCGCACTTGGCTTCGGGCAGCGTTCGTTCCGCCGGCGCGACATACCCAGGAATCGGTGTGCCGAAGATGAGCAAGTAATCCTGGGGATGCGCGAGCGCCCACTTGCGATACGCCACCGCGCAGGCGAACAAGCGCGCGGCATGAGCATTCTCTGGACGCGCATCGCGCGCGGCTTGGAGCGTATCCGCCAGCGAACGAAATGCGGCGATGATCAATTCGGTGACCAACTCGTCGCGGTTGGGAAAGTAGCGATAGAGCGCGGGCGCGGTCACCTTCATCGCGCGCGCGATCGCGCGAAGCGAGAGCGCCGGCGCGCCCGCCGCCGCGATTTGCTGTCGTGCCAGATCAAGAATCTCCTCGCGCGTAGCTTGATGCACCAATGCCCGCCGGGTAACCGTCTCGATTTTTGTTTTCATAAGTTGTCACCATTTAATTAAATTAACAGTGTAAGCATCATACGCCAATTCGGTGATTCGTCAAGCCGGTTTAGCGTGCGGATGCAGGGCGCGTGCAAACTCGCGCCTGCTTGTCATTGCGAGCCGCAAAGCGGCGAAGCACTCCCCAAGTGGCTTGAAGATTGCTTCGTCGCTGCGTTCCTCGCAATGACCGTTCGGGCGCGGGCGGCTCGCCCGCCGCCACAGCGCGCGATTGTTTTTCAATCGCCTCGATTTGATGTATAATGCGTCCGATATGTTCGCGGAGGATGAGAGAATGGCGGACCGACCGATTCGCGTGTTGATTGCAAAACCGGGACTAGATGGACACGACCGTGGCGCTAAAGTCGTCGCGCGCGCGTTACGCGATGCCGGCATGGAAGTGATTTATACGGGCATTCGGCAAACGCCGGACATGATCGCCGAAGCGGCGCTGCAAGAAGACGTGGATGTCGTCGGACTTTCGATCTTGTCCGGCGCGCACATGGATTTATTTCCGCGCATCATTGAGCAGTTGAAAAGCAAAGGAATTGACGATGCCCTGCTCGTGTGCGGCGGCATTATTCCCGAAGAAGATATTGCCACGCTCCAGCAAATTGGTTTTGCCGGTGTGTTCGGTCCCGGCACCTCGACCCAAGACCTCGCCACGTTCATCTGCGATCAAGTCGCGGCGCGTCGCGGAGCTGCCGCGTAGTGGAACCGGCACAGATCGAAGCGGTGCGCGCGGGCAATCCGCGTGCCGTCGCACGCGCGATCAGCGCGGTCGAGCGGGGCGGCGCGAATGCGCGTGAGGTGGTCGCGGCGCTCTTTCGCTTCACCGGTCGCGCGCACATCGTCGGGATTACCGGCGCGCCGGGCACCGGCAAAAGCACGCTCGTCAACGCCATCGCCAAACAGTATCGCCGACGCGGAGCACGCGTCGGCATTATTGCTGTAGACCCGACCAGTCCGTTCAGCGGCGGCGCGATCCTGGGCGATCGTCTGCGGATGCAAGATTTATCTGGCGATGTGGGTGTGTTCATTCGCTCGATGGCGACGCGCGGTTCGCTCGGCGGACTCGCGGCGGCGACCGCCGATGCGGTCAAAGTGCTCGACGCCGCCGGGTTTGGAGTGGTGCTCGTCGAAACAGTCGGCGCGGGACAGAACGAAGTGGACATTGCGAAGAACGCGCACACAACGGTCGTCGTCGAAGCGCCGGGACTGGGCGACGATATTCAGGCGATCAAAGCCGGCATTCTCGAAATCGCGGATGTGCTCGTCGTCAACAAAGCGGACCACGACGAAGTGAGCGCGACGGTTGCCGCGCTCGAAATGAATTTGAACCTCAAGCCGGTGAAGGAAGGCGACTGGCGACCGCCGGTGCTCAAGACGATTGCGACCCAGGGCGACGGCGTCGCGGAGGTGGTGGATTGGATCGGCAAGCATCGCGCGTTTCTCGACACGCACGATTTGTTTGCAGTGCGCGAACGCGCGCGCGTGCGCGCGGAACTCGAAATAGTGGTGCAGCGCGAATGGATGGCGCGACTGCTCGGCGGCGTGAATGGTACGCGCGTGAACTCGCTCGTCGAGAAAATTGCGACGCGCGAGTGTGATGTGTACAGCGCGGCGGAATCGCTCATAGGTCTAAAGCAGTAGAGGTATTCGGACACCAGAGGCATCGCCAATGAAATCAATTCACTACGATTCGGAGGGAGATATTCTCATGGTGACGTTTGTTAAAAACCGCGCGCAACCATTGCGCGGCGTGGAATTGAACGACAACATCATTAGACATTATCGAGAATAAGACATCTCTCGCCAAGCCGTCAAGAACGCCAATCTTTTTCAAGATGATACTTTGCGTGCCAAGATGATTCTTTGCTTGCTTTGCGTCTTGGCGAGAGGCAAAAGTTGTTTCCGATAAAGTCTATTTTGTATTACAATCCAAAAACGAAAGAACCGGTAGAGTTGATCCTCATTAGTTGCCAAGCCATGCTGGAAGCTAGCGCGGGAGAACCGCTACACCTCGATGGCTTGCAGTCGCTATCGCTCTCCGCGCGAAATACTGTGGTGCGAATCATGCGGCGCGCGCCCATGTCGAATTTCCTGAAACTCGCAACACGTACACGCAAGATTCCGGCAAGCTATCCCGCCGAAGTGTTCACCTCGAACGCGTTGAGAGCGGTCGCATAAGGAGTCATGATGTCTCAAGTCAAGATTTTCTGGGACCCGCAGGGGTTCGCACTCGATTCAGTTGGCGATCACCAATTTCTCGGCGCGACCGACGGCGACACGCCGGCGATCTCGGTCGCGGTTCGCATGTTGTGCATTGACACACCCGAGGTGCATTACCCCGGCAATCAGAAACCATCGAAACAAGATACGAACCTGCACCAGCTGGCGGATTGGATCCAGCAAGGCAAAGCGCCAATTAGCGATGGTCTCGCGCAACACTTGCATCCCAGACTCGTCACCGGCACGGCGGGGACACTGCAAGAGACGCAAGGCAATCGCGCGACAGAGCATTTCCGAAACCTGCTCGACGAAAAACTAAAATTGCCGAACGGCAAGAATCGCAATCTGTTCGTTTGGACGGGCGACGAGAAATTCGAACAGTACGGTCGCCTGCTGGCGTACATCGCGCCGAATTATTCCGATGCAGAGCGTGCGCGCATGTCGCGCAAAGAACGCGCCACCTTCAACTTGTTGATGGTCGAATCCGGTTGGGCGGCATCCTTGATCATTTATCCCAGCATCCCCAGTTATCCGGATTTGGTCCTGTTTCAGGAAACGAGCCAAGCCGCGTTTACCGAACCGCGCGGCGCGTGGGCGGACCCGCTTTCGCTCACGGGATACGAATTCCGGATGTGCATCAAGCTGTTTCAAGTGACGCAGAAATTGGTGAATGGACCGAAACCTTCACGCGAAGAACGCGAAGGATGGGTCGAACGATACTGCGTGGATATGACCACGCGCGAGATTTTCTTTCCGCAGGATTATCACCGAGTCAAGCCGTATAATCGCTTGTTCATCTGGTCCAAGGATGTGACGGACGCCGTGAGCAAGTTGAATCTCACCCCACCGGAGTAACACGTGCAACTCTGGCTCATTCGACACGGTGAAACGGACTGGAACACCGAAGGACGCGTCCAGGGTGCGGTGGACATCGCGCTCAACGCGCGCGGCATCGCCCAAGCGCACCACCTCGCCGCACGGCTCGCGGGCGAATCATTCGACGCGCTGTACACCAGTCCGCTTGCCCGCGCGCGCACGACCGCGGAGATCATCGCGCAAAAACTGGGACACCCGCCGGTGTCCGATGCGCGGCTCGAAGAAAAACATCTCGGCGAATTGGAAGGACTGACGATCCAGGAATTTGAAAAACAATTTCCGGAGATGTATCACGCGTGGCACCATCGCCAAGAGCCGCTGAATCTGCCGCGCGGCGAAACGCAAACGCAATTCCACGAACGCGTCTGCGCGTTCCTCGACGACGCGCACGCGCGGCATTCCGACGCCAGCCGTCTCGCGATTGTATCGCACGGCGGCACGCTAGGCTTGATGCTCGCGACACTGGTGCGGCTCGACGTGCAACGCCGCACGCCATTCTGGCTCGACAACGCGTCGCTCAGTCTGGTCGAGTGGCGCGTCGAGCGCGCGATCGTGCGTTTGCTCAACGATACCTGTCATTTGCGCGATGGACACGCGGGAAACGGCGAATAGCGAATGACGAACGATAACTTACCGGGGAATAGTGAAGAACGGATTGCGCAATTGCTCAAGGATGCCGATGCCGCGACGGCGACCGAAAACTGGGACCAGGTCGTTGCGTTGTATCGGCAACTGCTTTCGTTCGACCGCGTGATTCAGGGCGCGGAGGCGAAATTGCAATGGGCGTTGCGGATGAAAGACATCGAAGGATGGTACCAGCAAGGCAAAGCGCATCTCGCCGCGCAACGGTACGCCGAGGCGCTGTCCGCGCTCCGCAAGGCGCGCTTGATGTACGCCAGTCATTATAAAGATACCGATCAATTAATTGTGGAGGCACAAACTGCAATGCAGAAGGAAACTTGGCAAGCTCGCCCCGTCGCAACGCGCAAGGGCTGTTTCTTGTTTGGCGCGTTGATCGCGCTGATCGGATTGCTCGCGCTGATAACCGCGTGCGCCGCGCCGACCGCCGCGCCCACGCCGACCACGATCGCGATGCCGACCGCCGGCATTGCGCCAACACCGTTTCCGACCTCGACACCCACCAACACCGGGGGCGTCGAAAAAATTCCACCACTACAAAGGAGTGGCATGTTTAAGGCACCACCGCAAATGACGATTGATGTCAACAAAAAGTACAGCGCGACGATCAAGACCGCGAAAGGCGATATCGTCGTCGAACTCTCGGCGAAAGATGCGCCGCAGACGGTGAATAATTTCGTCTCGCTCGCGCGCGTCGGTTTTTACAACGACCTGAAATTCCATCGTGTCGAACCGAACTTTGTGATCCAGGGCGGCGATCCGCAAGGTGATGGCACCGGCGGACCGGGTTATACGATTCCGGCGGAAATCAAAATCAAGCACAGCAAAGGCGCGATCGCGATGGCGCGGCTCGGCGACCAGCAAAATCCCAGACGCGAATCGAGCGGCAGTCAATTCTACATCACGCTCGAGGCAACGCCCTTCCTCGACGGCGCGTACACCGCGTTCGGGCAGGTCACGCAGGGGATGGACGTGGTCGCCAAGATCGCGAAAGGCGATATCATTCAAACGATTGTGATTGACGAAAAGTAGAGACGCGCGGCGACTCTACTTTGCCAGTGTCAGATTAGCCGCAGAGCGCACAGAGGTCACAGAGATTTTTTTGTGTTCCTCTGGGTTCCCTGTGCCCTCTGTGGCAAAAGAACAAAATCTGACATTGCCAAACTACGCGTCAATCTGGAGGATTTCAATGGCGAAGATGTACGGCGAATTGGCGCTGCTGAGTGGGCGCAGTAATCGGCCCTTGGCAGAAGCCATTTGCCGGTACTTGGGCGTCACACTTCTCGAAACCGAGTTGTTCGACTTTCCAAACGAAAATATTTTCGTGCATCTCTGTTGCAGCGTGCGCGGACAGGATGTCTTTCTGTTGCAAAGTCTCTGTTCGCCCGTCAATCGGAACATTATGGAGATGCTGATCATGCTCGACGCGCTCAAACGCGCGTCCGCCGGTCGCATCACCGTCATCATTCCATTTTACGCGTACAGCCGCAGCGACAAAAAAGATCAACCCCGCGTCGCGATCACCGCGCGTTTGCTCGCCGATTTGATCGTGACCGCCGGCGCGGATCGTTATATGACGTTCGATCTCCATGCCGGGCAGATTCAGGGTTTCTTTAGTATTCCCGGCGATGAGTTCTCGGCGTTTCCAGTGCTCAGCGAATATCTCGCGGCGAAGAAAATTCCGGACGCGGTCGTGGTTTCTGCCGACCTGGGTTTCGCGAAAAAGGCGCGCAACTTTGCGCGCCGGCTCGACGCGCCGCTGGCGTTCGTCGAAAAACGGCGCATCGGCAACGACCCCAAAGCACAGGCACTGACGGTCATCGGCGACGTGCAAGACAAGAACGCGATTATCGTGGACGATGAAGTGGATACCGCCGGCACGTTGACCGAAGCGGTTTACTTGCTCAAGCGCAATGGCGCGCGCGCGGTCTTTACCGTTTGCACGCACGCGATTCTCTCCAACCCGGCGTTCGAACGACTCAGCCAAGCGCCTATCGAAGAATTTATTTGTACGGATACGGTGCCGATTCCCGATGAAAGGCGACTGCCGAATTTCAAGATTCTCTCGGTTGCGCCGTTGCTCGCGGAAACCGTCGCGCGCACGCACGAAGGGCGCAGCGTGGGCGAGTATCTCAAGGACGCGTGAGAGTTCATTTTCGATTTTTGATTTCTGATTTTCGATTGCGAAAATCTACAATCGAAAATCGGCAATCCAAAATCAAAAATTAGAGACATGCTAAAAAATTTGTACACTAAACTCGCCGGGGATCCCAGCGAGAAACAAGTCCAACGTTGTTGGAAGATCGTCAAGGAAAAAATCAATCCGCTCGAACCGGCGTTGCAAAAACTGACCGACGCGCAACTGCGCGCCAAGACCGCCGAGTTTCGCGCGCGCTTGGACGACGCGCTTGCCGCGCCGCGCGCTCAAGTCGCGGAACTGCAAGACGAGTTGACGCGCGCCAAGGACGCGCAAGACCGGCAGATGCTCGAAGAACAACTCAAGCCCGCGCAGAAAAAATTGGTGGACACCGAACGCGCGACGCTCGACGAGATTCTGCCCGAGGCGTTCGCGGTGACGCGCGAAGTGAGCGTGCGCACGATTGGCTTGCGCCATTTCGACGTGCAACTGATCGGCGGCATCGTTCTGCACGAAGGTCAGGTCGCGGAGATGAGGACCGGCGAAGGCAAAACACTCGTCGCGACGACGCCGTTGTACCTCAACGCGCTGCTCGGACGCGGCGCGCACCTCGTCACGGTCAACGATTACCTGGCGCGTTATCACACCCAATTGATGGGTCCGGTCTATCACGCGCTTGGTTTGAGCGTTGCGGTGATTCAACAAAACGAAGGCAGCGCGCTCATTTTCGATCCTGGGTTCAAAGCGCAAACCGCCGAGATGAATTATCTCCGCCCGTGCACGCGGCAAGAAGCGTATCGCGCCGACATCACCTACGGCACGAACAGCGAATTCGGTTTCGATTATTTGCGCGATAATATGGCGTGGCGGCTCGACGACCGCGTCCAACGCGAATTGTATTACGCGATTGTGGACGAGGTGGACAACATTTTGATTGACGAGGCGCGCACGCCGTTGATTATTTCCGGTCCCGCCGGCGAAGCATCGGACGAATACTATCGTCTCGCGGAACTCGTGCGTAAACTTGCGCCCGACGATTACACGATTGACCAACGCACGCGCGGCATCACCTTGACCGAAGCCGGGTATGATCGCGTCGAGGAATTGCTGGGGTCGCGCTTTACCAACCCAGACCGTCCCGAAGAAATTGATCCGCAGCAAGCCAAAGTCCTGCACCACCTCGAAGCCGCGCTCAAAGCTGAGCACCTGTTCAAGCGCGACAAGGATTACATCGTTCGCAAAGGTCAGGTCATCATCGTGGACGAATTCACCGGACGCTTGATGCCCGGGCGACGCTGGTCGGATGGATTGCACCAAGCGGTCGAAGCGAAAGAGCGCGTAGCCATTCAACAAGAATCGGTGACGTACGCGACCGTCACGCTGCAAAATTATTTTCGTTTGTATCATCGTCTCGCCGGCATGACCGGCACGGCGAAGACGGAAGAAGACGAATTTCAAAAAGTGTACGGTCTCGACGTCGTCGTGATTCCGACGAACAAGCCAATGATTCGCGCGGATCAACCCGATCAGATTTATCGCAACGAAGAAGCCAAGTGGCGCGCGGTGACGGTCGAGCTGGTGCAACTGTTCGCCAAGGGACAGCCCACGCTCGTCGGCACGACCGCGATTGAAACATCCGAACGATTGAACCACCGTCTCGCCGCGCCGAGACTGCAACTGTACGCGCGCGCGCGCTTGCTGCAACGCGCGATTGAAGACAGCAACGCGCTGAACGACAAACAACGCGGCACGCTCAAATTGATTCTCGCGCGGTCGCTCGACGAAGCGCCGGAGAATTACGACGAGGCGCTCTCGTCGCGCTTGTTCCACGCGTTCGATTTGCGCGCGGTCAGCGCGGTGGCGCGCAAGTTCAAGGTAGACACGCGCGAGTTGGCGCGCTTGAAAGCGCGCACGCGCGGCAAAGACACTGCCAAGCAGTTGAATGTGAACGAACGCGACTTGCAAGAACTTGAGTCGCTTGCCAAGCGCGATGTCGAATTCGCCGCGCGGCTCGAAGAACGCGGCTTGCTCAACAGCGGCGAAACTTTGTGCGAAGAAATCTCGACGCACCCGGACGACCTGCCCAAGATCGCGCAAAGACTCACCGCCGTGCCGCCCGATGAAGCATTTCAAATCGTGTCGCAGGTGTACCAGGATTTGCGCCTTTCGCGCGAGGATTTGGCGAACGTCAATCGTGCGTTGCTCGATTCGCTCGGCGATCTCGACGCGGTGCGCGACGAACACCGGGTTCGCGCGGGCGATATGGATGTGATCGTCAAACGCTTGTTCCTGCGCGACGACGATGTGACGCGCCTCGCGAAAAAACTCGACGTGAACGCCGACCCGTTCGCGGCGGAGAACGCGGACGCGCAAAGTGAAATTTTCAACGTGGAGGACACCAAACGACTCGCGGATATTTTGCGCGGCGGCATCCCGCATCAAGTACTGAATGCGAAAGAGCACGAACGCGAGGCGCACGTCATCGCGCGCGCGGGCGAGCCGCACACCGTCACGCTCGCGACGAACATGGCGGGACGCGGCGTGGACATCAAACTCGGCGGCGAATTGCCGGAGGATGTGTTGACCCAGGTTTCGCGGGTGTTGCATCGCGAAGGCATTGACCCGTACAATCTGTCGTTCGATCAAATCGCCGAGGCGCTCGACCGGATTCCGCCGGACAAGTACGCGCTCGACGCCGAACCAGTCGCGCGTTTTCAAAAGCACATTCACGACCGCGCGCGTGTGCGCGAACTCGGCGGGCTACGCATCATCGGCACCGAGCGCCATGAGGCGCGCCGCATTGACAATCAGTTGCGCGGTCGTTCCGGTCGTCAAGGCGATGCCGGCTCGTCGCGATTTTACGTGTCGCTTGAAGACGACATTATGCGGCGAATGGGCGGCAAGGGTTTGATGGATCGCGTGTGGACGGAAGACATTCCGATTGAGCACGATTGGGTATCGAAATCGCTCGAGCAAGCGCAAGTGAAGATGGAAGGGTACAACTTTGACATCCGCAAACACCTGCTCGAGTACGACGACGTGCTCAACAAACAGCGCGAGATCATTTACGGACAACGTTATCGCATTCTGACCAAAGCGGATTTGCGGAGCGATTTGCGCGGCTGGCTCGAAGAAGAAATCGCGCGCATCCTCAACGAAAATCTCAAGGGCGATGCCGGCGATGCGTCGCGTTTGCTCGCGCATCTCGATTCGCTCTTGCCCGGTTTTTACCTCAACGAGAACGAACTGTGGTCGCCGTTCTCACTCGCGCGCCTCCAACGCGATTTGGAAAATGCGAACGCGGAGAAGATTGCCGACGTCGCGCAAGCCGCGCTCGAAGCGCAGCGCGATTACATTTCCGATGTGATCGTGCCGGAAACGGTGGATACGTTCGAGCAACAACACAAAGCGGCATGGGACGAAATCGAAGACCTGGCGAAGAATACGCTCACGACGATCCAGCAAGAATCGCGCGAACAAAATCGCTCGCTCGATTTGCGGATGGCGTTGCAAACGCTGGGACAGGCGACCGGCTTGCAAGTGGAGGTGCGCGCCGAACGCGGCGCTGAAATCGGCGAGCGCGAAATCATGGACGCGGTGCGTCGCGCGTTCGATGCGCGGGTGGTGGAACAGATCGTGCGTCGCGTCGTCAAGCGCATCGGACAGCCGATAGATTTTCGCTATCAAGCTAAGGACACGTTGAACTTTGGCGCGTTGCGCGAAGACCTTGCCGCGTCGCTGGACGACACGTTCACCAAGCAAGCCGAGAAATATCTCGACGACATCGAACGCGAATTGGAAGAGCGCCTCAAGAGCGCGGCGGACGCGCAAGGCACGCGGCTCGCGCATCTGCTTTTCTCGATCGCGCACTATCGCGCGGCGGCATTCGACACGCGCACGCATCGCCGGCTCGAACTGCTCGTGCCGCGATTCGCGTGGACGCACCTCGCGGCGAAGAAACTCGACGTGACGGATCGCGACGCGTTGCGCGCCGAGATTCTCGCGTATTGGGAAAAATCGCTCCAACAACTCGAAGTTGTGCGCGGCGGCACCGCCGCGTTCAACGATCTCTTGCGCGAGTTGATGTTGAGTATCGTAACAAATTTGTGGGTGGACTATCTCACCGAGATCGAAGCGTTGCGCGAAGGCATCGGCTTGCAAGCGTTCGCGCAGCGCGATCCGCTGGTGCAATACAAACTACGCGCGTCCGAAATGTTCGGCGAATTGTACGCGCGCATCCGCTCGCAGGTGGTAACGTACGTGTTCACGTACCAGTATCGCGGTTTTGCGCGGCTCGCCAGCGCCGAGCGCGATCGCGCGGCGCGGCAAGCCGTCGAAGAAGCCGGCACGAGTCAAAAAGTGGCGACGGGCGCGACCAAATCGGCGAACGCCAAGCCGGATGGCGGCAAGCCCAAAGCGGAAAGTAAGAAGCAAGCCGAACCGCCGCGCAAACCGGTCAACGCATCGGTCGGTGTGAAACTGGGACGCAACGATCCGTGCTGGTGTGGGAGTGGCAAGAAATACAAGAACTGTCACATGCCAAGCGATACGCGCTAACGGCGCGATTTATTGCAGAACGGTTGCGAGTCGCCTTAATCAAACATCGCAAAGCACTCCGAGTGAAGCGGAGTGCTTTTTTGTGCGCGGCTTGCGATCTACGCGAGCAATTTTCGACCCGGCTTGATAATTGCGCGTCAAACTGATTGACACTCCGCGCGGGGTTTGTTATAATTTCGGCAACACTTACCCAAGGAGGTGTCTATGTTCGGCTCCACAATTATTGATGTTGCCATCGGTTTGATTTTTGTGTACTTTTTGTTGAGCACGATTTCTTCCAAGATCAATGACCTCATTGCGGGATGGATGCAATGGCGCGCCAAAGACTTGGCAGTTGGAATTCGCACGTTGCTGGCGGACCCACAGTTGACCACCAAGGTTCTTTCTCATCCACTCGTACAAGGATTGACCGGCAAAGAAGGCAAGGCGCTGACCTATATTCCTGCCAACACCTTCGCGCTCGCTTTCTTCGATGCGATTGCGCCGGCGGCGAATGAACCGACCGGTCTGGACAAAGTGCGCGCCAGTGCGATGCAAATGCCGGATAGTTCGGTGCGCCAAGCGGTCATCAGCATTGTCGACGCGGCAAATGGCAATATGGTCCAAGCGCGCAATCAGGTCGAAACCTGGTTCAACTCTGCGATGGATCGTGTTTCACTCGTATATCGCCAACGCATTCAAGTCCTGACCGTCTTTGTGGCGCTGGCAGTCACGTTGATTTTTGGCGCGGACTCGCTCGCCATTGGCAACTCACTTTGGCGCGAACCAGGATTGCGCGCCGCGGTGAGCGGCGCGGCACAGGGCGCGCAATCCGGCGCGTTTCAACAAGCCGTGAACACGTTATCGCAAAGCGCCTTGCCGATAGGATGGAACACTTTGCCGGCAACGCCGTTGGAGTGGTTTCAGAAAATTCTAGGGTTGATTTTGACGACCCTCGCCGTTTCACTCGGCGCGCCGTTCTGGTACGACCTGTTGCGTAACTTGACGAGT
Source organism: Chloroflexota bacterium (assembly GCA_016219275.1). NCBI lineage: Bacteria > Bacillati > Chloroflexota > Chloroflexota bacterium. Next base: position 46,934 of record JACRBM010000091.1, on the reverse strand, counting down.
CTTATCTCGTCCAAGAGCAAGTAGAAATGAAGACGCCCCTCAAGCCGAGGGGCGTTTTGTTTTGGCGATGAAACTCGTTGTGTGCGCGCGAAATTATTTCGGGTGATTCCGGTACCACGCGATCGTTTGCTCGATCGCTTGGCGATGCGGCGTGCAAGGGTTGTAGCCGAACGCACGCGCGAATTTCGTTCCGTCTACGACGAACGGTCGCGTGAACTGGTACAGCGTCTCGCGCACCTCGCGCACCAACGGCGAGAACACGCCGACGAGCCAAATCATCCACGGCGAGTACACGCCTATGTGTGCGCGCGTCCCCGCAATTTCAAACGCGAGCTGGAAGAACTGTCGAGCCGTGATCGGCTCCGCGCCGGCAATGTGCCACGTTTGTCCCAGGGCATCGTCGCGTTCTGCGAGCGTGATCAGCCCGCGCGCGAAATCGTCAATGTACGTCAGCGTGTGCGGCATGTCGAGCGAGCCAGCCCACATCGCTTGTTTCCCGGCGACGATGGCGCGAAAAACATCGCCGCCCGCCAACGCATTCGTCACGCCCGGTCCGTAAAAATCGGACGCGCGACCGATTGCGACGCGCACCTTGCCACTCGCGTGCGCTTGCATCAACTCGTTCGCCAGCCGCGCGCGTAGTTTGCCTTTGTGTCCCGGCGCGGCATACGGTAAATCTTCGGTGAGCGGAACGGACACGGGACCGTACATGTACACGTTGTCGGCAAAAATCAGTTTTGCGTCAACTGCCGCCGCCGCATCGGTGATGTTTTGCATCATCGGCGGAAATTTTGCCTCCCACTCTGGGTAGGGCACGTTGACACAGTTGAACACGACTCCTGCGCCCGCGCACGCCGCACGCACGCTCGCCGCGTCGAGTGCATCGCCGCGCACGACCTCGACGGTCGCCGGCAAGTCCGCTTTGCCGCTTCGATTCACCGCGCGCACGCGCTTGCCTTGCGCCGCGAGTGTGCGTGCCACCGCGTTGCCAATGCCGCCGCTCGCGCCCAGCACGACATTCAAGGTATGGTCGTTCATTCGCTTTTCTCCTTACAAAAAGATACATTGTTCATTTTAGTTTACAGCGTAAACATTATACATAACCATGCGCCCTTTGTCAAGCGCCCCATAGCGTCGCGCGCACACACGCACGACCACGCTTGACACATGCCCCAATCCGCGCTAGTATTCTGGTAATACATTCGCACAGGAGGCACGTATTCTGGAACCCGATGAACTGGCTCGCCAAATTCTCGATTGGATCTCGGACAAACAAGGCGCGGACATTTTGATGCTCGACACGCGCACGGTCTCGTACATCGCCGATTATTTCATCATCGCCACGGCGGATAACGAACGCCAGATGAAAGCGATGAGCGATGATATCCAAAAGCAATTAAAGAAACTCAAGGTCTTACCGCTCGGCGTCGAAGGCACGCCGGATTCGGGTTGGATTCTGCTCGATTACAACGGCGTGATCGTGCATTTGTTCAGTCCTGCCCTGCGCGATTATTATCAGCTCGAACAAGTCTGGGAAAAAGCGCCGACGGTTGTGCGAATGCGCTAGTCAGTCAACTGTCCATAGTCAACGGTCAACAGTCGTTAGTAAACAAAACACACACGACGCGGAATGACTCCGCGTCGTGTGTGTTTTAACTACAGAATACTGTTTACTGGCGACGGTTGACTGCCGACCGATTACTCATTCACCCAGCGATCCACCTCGCGCGTGTACGCGCTCAATTCCTCGGGCTTGAACCACAGCGCGATTTCGTTCGCCGCGGTTTCCGGCGCATCGGACGCGTGGATGAGATTGCGTAATCCCATCATTGCGTAATCACCGCGGATCGTGCCGGCGGCGGCTTCCCAGGGTCGCGTCGCGCCAACCATCGCGCGGACTGCGCCAATCGCCTCGTGCCCTTCGAGCACCATCACGACGACCGGGCTGGACGTAATGTAACCGACCAACCCATCGTAAAAAAATTTCCCCTTGTGCACGGCGTAATGTTGTTCCGCGAGCGCGCGGCTGACCTGGAGCATTTTCAGCGCGACGATCTTCATCCCGCGTTCCTCGAACCGCGCGAGAATTTTCCCGACGAGCGCGCGTTGCACCCCGTCCGGCTTGACGATCACCAATGTTTGTTGCAATGGAACCTCCGTGATATTTTCGATTTTGGATTGACACACGTGGGCGAAGGTTCTGCCCACTATCGCAAAATCCTTCGCCCGGGTATCACGCTTCGCTCGCTTCGAGTCGTTCGCGCAAATAGCGATAGCGTTCCAGCGCGTCGTTGAGACGCCCGGCGCGCGTGTACGCATCGCCCAAAACGCGATGCGCTTCGAGCGGGACGCCCGCGCGGCGCACCAAGGATTCGACATCCACGATGACTTCGGCGATGAAACGCGGCGCGTGTTGAATCACCCAGTCGTACTCGACGAGCGCATCGTTCCAGCGCGAGTCGTCGCGATGTTCGCGCGCGAGGATGAGATGCGAATAACCCTTGGGTTGCTTCCGTACTTTTGGCTCGGGCGGGAGAGCCGCGCGGCGTTCACGCGCGGCAGACACCGGTTCCGCCGGAATTTCTGGACGCGGTTGTTCGGCGAAAATCGCCGGTAGTTCGAATTCCGGTTCGGCAGTTCCGGCGCGCGCGGGCTCAACCGGAATTTCCTCGCCTGGGCGCTCGGCAAAAATTGACGGCAATTCGAATTCGGGTTCGGCAGTTTCTGCGCGCGGTTGATCCGCGAAAATGGACGGCACTTCGGGTTCGGTGGTTTCTTCGCCGGGTTGCTCGGCAAAAATTGACGGCAATTCGAATTCGGGTTCGGCAGTTTCCGCACGCGTGGGTTGCGCCGGAATTTCCTCGCCGGGTTGCCCGGCGAAAATCGCCGGCAATTCGAATTCGGGTTCGGCAGTTTCCGCACGCGTGGGTTGCGCCGGAATTTCTTCGCCGGGTTGCTCGGCGAAAATTGACGGTAATTCGAATTCGGGTTCGGCAGTTTCCGCGCGCGTGGGTTGCGCCGGAATTTCGTCGCCGGGTTGCCCGGCGAAAATCGCCGGCAATTCGAATTCGGGTTCGGCAGTTTCCGCGCGCGTGGGTTGCGCCGGAATTTCGTCGCTGGGTTGCTCGGCAAAAATCGCCGGCAATTCGAATTCGGGTTCGGCAGTTTCCGCGCGCGTGGGTTGCGCCGGAATTTCGTCGCTGGGTTGCTCGGCGAAAATTGACGGTAGTTCGGATTCGGGTTCAACAGATTCCGCGTGCGCGAGTTCTGCCGGAATTTCTGCGGGTGGTTGCGCGACGAAAATCGCCGGCGGTTCCGGTTCCTCGGGCGCGGGTTCTTCTACAATTTGTTTTTGGCGCAACACGTTGAGCCAATCGAACGTGGTATCCGTTGGCGCGGTCTCCTCCGCCGGCGTCGCCAGCGTGTCGCGCCAAGTGGGCGGCAGGATCTCTTCCGGTTCGCGCGCGGTTGCATCGGGCGCTTGGCTGATCCATTGTGGCAATGCTGTGCCTTCTTCCGCGACCGCCGGTTTGACTGGCGGCATCTCCGAGGTCTCGGCGGTGCTCGGAACACCCTCGCCGCGCAACCACGGCGGCAAAGCCGTGATCGGCAATTCCGGTTTGGCAGACGGACCGATTTCAACATCCGTTGCCGATTCCGCCGGCATTTCGACGGTCGGTGTTGGCGCGGGCGCTTGATCGAAAACGGATACGACCTCCGGCTCTGGCGCGAACGGAGTTTCTTCCACTGGCACGGTTAGGTCAAACGGCGTTGGCGCCGCCACTGGCGTTATGGTCACGACCGGTGCTGGCGCGCCTTCGACATAGCGCGGAACGGTCGGCTCGACGGGCAAAAGCGGTGAACGCGCGCCGAGTAGATTCGCCGCGACGCGATTGGTCGGGTCGAGTTGTTGCGCGCGTTGCAAGTACGCTTCGCTTTCCGGCAAGCCGCTCTCTTTCCAGGCAGTGCCCAAAATCAAATTCGCCTTGAGGCAGTACGGCAGCGGTCCAAGCAAATCTTGCGCGACCTGCGCGGCTTCGTGGATGCGTCCCGTGCGCCACAACATTTCGACGAGCGCGGTGCGCGTGTCGAGGCGCGTGGGATCGCCCGCGACAATTGCGCGCAATTCCTGGGTCGCTTGCGCGAGCAAGCCCTGATACGCGTACAACCGCGCGAGCGCGCCGGGCGTCATTTTCAAGCGCGCGCGCGTTTTACGCGAGTTGAGCGTGTGTAAACGCAACAGTTCTTTGTGAATTTCCGGATGCGCCGGCGAAAGTTCGAACGCGCGCTCCATGTGCCACACCGCTTCATCCATCAGTTGGCGTTCTTCAAAAATCGAAGCCAGCCCGACATACGCGACGGCATTTTCCGGGTCCGCGCTGAGCACGCGACGAAACAAATCCTGCGCGGCGTCGTATTCGTGCTGTTCCAAACACGCTTCCGCAACCTGGCGGATGGTGTCAACGCACTTTGGGTAAAAGCGCAAAATGTGCCGACAGAGCGCAATCGCTTCGGTATTGCGGTCGTGGTGGATCAATTCGCGGATTTCATCCGCGTACGCGGTGAGGGTTACTCGATCTTCCACAATCATCTCCTCGCGCGAGCGAGTACTTTGACGGTCAACCTTGCGCCGGTCACACAAACCTTCGCAAGGGTTTGGTACATCTTGGGTATCGCTATTATGCAACAATTCGGGTAAATGGTCAACCATTCACGAGCCAGGCAAATGCTTACACGAGCCGATGCGCGCCCTTGAGATGCTCGACCAATTCGGTAATGTCGCGTTCGCCTCGGCGCGACGCGCCAATCGGATCAGGAATGTCCGCGTCGCCGAGCAGCGCACGAAACGTGGACGCGACGCCGTGCGCGATCACGTCGAGATCGTACCCGCCTTCGAGCGCGAACACGATGCGCCCATCGCACAGATCGCGCGCGAGCAGGATGAGCGTGCGCGCGAGCGACGCGTACCCGGCGAGCGACAGCCCTTGCATCGCGAGCGGATCGCGCCAGTGCGCGTCGAACCCGACGGACGCGAGAATCAACTGCGGGTGGTACCGTTCAGCCAGCGGCGCGAGCAAATCGTCAAAGACGCGTTGATAACCTTCGTCGCCGACGCCGGCCGGCAATGGCACATTGACCGTGAAGCCGGTTCCATCGCCTGCGCCGATTTCATCCCAATCGCCGGTGCCGGGATAGTGCGGATATTGGTGCGTCGAAAAGTACAGGACGCGCGGCGTGTTGTAAAAAATATCCTGGGTCCCGTTGCCATGATGCACGTCGTAATCCACGATCAGCACGCGTTCCAAACCGAACGCGTCGAGCGCGTGTTGCGCGGCGACGGCAACATTATTGAACAGACAAAAACCCATCGCGCGTTGGCGCGTGGCGTGATGTCCCGGCGGTCGCGCGAGCGCGAACGCGTTGTCTACTTCGCGCTGCATTACCGCGTCTACGCCGCGCACGACCGCGCCAGCCGCCAGCCGCGCCGCATCGAGCGAACGCGCGTTGGCGTACGTGTCCGGGTCGAAATGTCCGCCGCCGCGCGCGACGAGTTGCTTGACGCGCGCGACGTGTTCGCGCGTGTGCGCCGCTTCGAGTTGCGCGTCGGTTGCGGGAACCGGTTCGAGCGCGGTGAGACGTTCGAGCAAACCGGATTCTTTCAACACGCGCATCGTCGCGGTGAGGCGCTCCGGCGATTCGGGATGCCCTTCCTCGGCGTGTTCGAGAAAAATCGGCGAATAAAGAAAAGCGGTCGTCATTTTCATCACTCCGTTGACGAGAAACCGGCGCAAGGTTGGCTTCAAGGCGGCGGCTTCAGCCAGCCCTTTTTGATCGCGGCAATTGCGTAGGGCAGCGCCTTGTTCGAGGGTACCCACAAATCCGGCGCGAAACCCTTGCCTTCGAATTCGGTGAGATCGGGCATGACGAATAATTCCGAACCGAACGACACACTCAGATTCGAGTTGGGCAACACATAGCGCGACACATCGCCGTAGGTGATACAGCCCGCGGAATTTTCTCCGACGATGACGACGTGTTCGAACTGGCGCAGGTAGCCGACCATCACTTCGCCGGCGGACGCGGTTTCACCATCAATCAACACAACCATCAATTGATGCCACCGGAACGGCGCGAATTCCGGCACGCGGATATCGCTCCAACGGCGTGTGGCTTTGCCCGAATCCCAGTCTTTGAATAACAGTTGCAACTCATTCGCGTCGAACGTGCGCGTGGCAAGCATATTGATTTTGCCCGCGAGGACGGTGCGCGATTCGATTTCGGTGCGGACGAAGGGAAATGCCGGCACGCGCCATGTCAGCCCGTTGATCCAATCGCCCGGCACGGAGACCAAGCCGCCGGTATTGCCGCGCAAATCCAAAACGACGATTGGCTCGATGCGGAGGTTCTCGGCGTCTTCTCTAAATTTTCGCAACGCGTCCGTCGCATCGGAAAACGATCGGCTGACGACGACCGAAACGTCTTGCTCCAAATAACGCGCGAACGTGGTGTGGTCGCCGATACGCGGCGAACGACTCCAGAGTGCGCGTTGGCGTTGGACCTTGCCATCGGCGGCGACGCCATCCAGGACAAGTTCGCTCGGATACTGGGTCGCGGTAACACCCAGTTGGTACACCGGGTCGCCGTTCGGCGCGAGCGACAACTTTATAAACTCGCCGGGCGCTTTGCCGTTCACGGCGGTGACGAATGTTTTGCCGCTCGCGCCCCAATAGTAATAACGCTCGCCTTCTTTGAAGAAATGGATTCCATCGAAATAAAAATAGTCCGCATCTTTGAACAGCGAGTCTCCGCCGATGTTAAAGTGGCAATCTTGGATGAACGACAAACTATCGCGCAGTGCGCTGGCAAGACGCGTGGGCGTCAACGTGGTTTCGCGCGCGATCGTTTGCAAGGTCGCGTTCTCCGCGCGCTCAAAATTACCCTCCGCGCCAAAGACACCGTACCCCGCATAACCATGTTTGAGCAAACGGAAGAAAAAGCGCGTGTCTTGTTCCGCTTGGGTGCGCGTGATCGCGGATGGCGTTGCGCCGCGCGGCGCGATGAGTTGGTTCGCGGCGAGTTCATCAGCCGAGTCCGCGACAAACTGCCGCGGCGCAATACTCGCGCGCAAAACCTGGGTTGGCAGCACCGTCACCGGGTGCGCGAACGTAAGCGGCTTGGCTTGCGCGACCGTCGGCGTCGCGGTTGGTGTGGGCGTTGCCGTCGCGGTTGGTGTGGGTGTGATCGTCGCGGTCGCGGTCGGGGTTGGCGTAATCGTCGCGGTCGCGGTCGGCGTCGGCGTGACCGGGGTTGCCGTTGGTGGAATCGGTGTGGGCGTTGCGATCAACGCGTCGCACGCGCTCAACAACGCCGCGCTCAAAAGTATGGCAATCACGCGCGACCCAGGTTTCAGGATACGCATTGGCTGGTTCCTTTTCACTTGAAGATTGAACGATGTCGAATGCGCCATACTACGCCCACCGGATAGCCGATCATTTTCGCGATGTCGCCGGTGACGCGGATGAGCGGAACCCACGCGCACGCGGACACGCGTTCGGCGAATGTGAGATCACCCAGCATTCGCGCGAGGCGTTTGTACGGCGTAAAGAACATTCCGCAAAACGCGCCGAGCCACAACGCGAGCGCGACGAGCGGTATCACGAATGTGACGACGAGCGCGAGCGGCAACGCGACGAGGTACGTGAGGTAACGAATCACGTGGCGCGTGAACCATAGATTCGCTTTGCCGTCGCCGCGCGCGTACTGATAGTACTGCTTGAAGAACGCGCGCAAACTGGGACGCGGGCGAAAATGCGCGACCGCGCGTGGCGCAAACGCGAATCGAAAACCGGCGCGTTGCAAATCGAAATCGAAAATCAAGTCTTCGCAAAAGTCGAGCCATTCAGGATAGCCGCGCACTTGCTCCCACGCGGATTTGCGAAACGCAATCGAACGCGACGAGGGCAGAAACTTTTCAGGACGAATGTCCGCGAGCGCGGGAAGCGTTGTCGCGGCGAGCGCGGTCTCGAACGCGCCGCGCGGGTCGGGCACGAAAAAGCCGGCAACCACGTCGGCGGTTGGTGGTCGGTGGTCGAAGGGCTTGACCAATTCCTCGACCCAGCCCGCGTCGAGCCGCACCCCCGCGTCGGTCGAACCGATAATGTCACCAGTTGCCGCGTGAATCGCAAGGTTGCGTCCGCGCGAAATGTTCGCGCCCGGTTCGACGATCACGCGCACCGGCAACCGCGTCATCGCCGCGCGCAACACCGCGAGCGTCGCGTCGGTCGAGCCGCCGTCCACGACGACGATGTCGTCTGGCGCGAGCGTCTGCGCGGCAATCGAATCCAGCAAACGCGGCAGCGCGTCCGCTTCGTTCTTGACGGTGATGATGAGTGAAATTTTCACGGCGCTATTATAACACAATCACCCCACCCAGCCCCCCTTGGTAAGGGGAGGGAAGGGAGGGGTGAGTGTTGCCCGCGCTCGCAATGACGCGCGTGGATACCAGCCACGGCACAAACCTTGTTGAATTTTTTATTCAGTGGTATACTCCCGCACTGTTATCCTGGTTTCATCGGAGGTAGTGTGGCAGGAATTTTTTATTGGGTTTATTTGATTGCCGCGATTTTTCTTGGCATCTATGGTTTGAATCTCATTCTATCGGTTGGTTTGTTTTGGCGTAAACGCAACAACAAGACCACGACGCCGACATTGTTCGTGATGCCGCGCGTGACGGTGCAATTGCCGATCTTTAACGAGCTGTACGTCGTCGAACGATTGATTGACGCGGCGGCACTGCTCGATTGGCGGCGCGACCGGTTGCAAATCCAGGTGCTCGACGATTCGGACGATGAGACGACCGCGATCGCGCAAGCGCGTGTCGAGTACCATCGCCGGCGCGGCGTGGACATTGCGCTGATTCGCCGCGCGGACCGCAGCGGGTTCAAAGCCGGCGCGCTGTCCGAAGGATTAAAGTACGCGACCGGCGAATTTATCGCGATCTTTGACGCGGACTTTGTGCCGCCGACCGATTTTCTCAAAAAGACGATTCCGCATTTTCTCGCGCGCCCCGAGCTGGGGATGACGCAAACGCGGTGGGGACATCTCAATCACGATTACTCGGCGTTGACCCGCGCGCAAGCGATCGCGCTCGATGGACATTTCGTCGTCGAGCAGGTCGCGCGCTCGCGCAATGGCTTGTTCTTTAACTTTAACGGCACCGCCGGCGTGTGGCGGCGCGCGTGTATTGACGATGCGGGCGGCTGGCACGGCGATACGTTGAGCGAAGACCTGGACTTGTCGTACCGCGCGCAACTGCGCGGCTGGCAATTCTTGTTTTTGCCGGACGTGATCTCGCCTGCCGAGTTGCCGCCGCAGATTCACGCGTACAAGCGTCAACAATTTCGCTGGGCAAAGGGTTCAACCCAATGTCTCGTCAAACTGGGACCGCGCATTCTCACCGCACCGGGCGTGCCCTGGTTCAAACGCATCGTCGGTTTGCTTCATCTGTCCGGCTATCTAATGAATCCCTTGCTGATCGTCATGCTGATTATGCTTGTGCCGCTTCTCGCGTGGCGCGTTCAGTTCGCCGACGTGATGATGCTGTTCAGTTTCGCAATGCTGGGTCCGGTGACGATCTACGGCATGTCGCAACGCGCGTTGTATCCCGATTGGATCTCGCGGATGCGCTATTTCAGCGTGCTGCTGCTACTGGGTACCGGGCTGGCGCTCAACAATTCTATCGCCGTGATCGAGGCGCTCACGCGGCGCGGCAACACGTTTCGCCGCACGCCGAAATTCCGCGTCGAAGCGGACGGCGATTCGTGGACGGAAAAACGGTACGCGTTGACATTGGGCTGGGAAACGATTGGCGAGTGGGCGCTTGCCGTGTACGCGCTGGTCGGCGCGGCGATTGCGTGGCATCAGCACGCGTACTGGACGTTGCCGTACTTGTTGTTGTACGCGGCGAGTTTCGGTTTTACCGGCGCGTTGAGCGTGTGGCACGCGCGTCCGGCGCGGCAACGTGAGGTCGAACTGGCGGCAGCGAATTAGGAATGGCGGATGGCGAATGGCAAATTGCGTATTGCGTATTGTGAATTCGCTACTAAAAGAAACGCCGTTGAAGCGAGGAAAAAACTTCAACGGCGGCAAATCGAAAATCAGAAATCGAAAATCCAAAATCACGTCCGCGGTTTCATCGCGCGCGCGATGGCTTCTTTTTCTTCGGCGGTCAATGTGTAGGTGGATTGTCCGCTGACGACCGGCTTGGCGTAGACGCGCACATCGGTGCGCGAGTGCAAGCCGCTGAATACAAAACCGTCGGTGTGGTCGTCGAGCACCGCGACGACGAAACTCTGGTCGCCGCCCTTGTCCGAGAATGGATTGAAGCGCACGATGCCGACGTGCTGGATCAGGAACGGCATTTTGCTTTCGATGTGCACAAGATGTTGCTCTACTGCCTGCGCCACTTGCTCGACGCGATCCATCCGCGCCAGGTAATCCATCAAGATAGATTCCAAGTCCGCGCCCGCGCGACCGGTCATCACCGTGCGAAACGCTGCCGCGAGTTTTTGATGCCGCAGTTCGAGAAAGACGACCCAGCCGCCAAGCGCGATCAACGCCAGCAACAGAATTACAACCAGAATTTCCACACGCCCCCCGTATGGGTTGGAGATTTTGAAATCAAAGCAGTCGCATTGTAGCGCGATTGGTTTACAAGGTCAAGAGTGACAAGAGGAAACCAAAATGAATTCGGACACCGTGATTCTCTTTACGCGTTTTGGGATGGGCGATGCGCCCACTGCGTTGCAACAAAAACTCGCGGCGACGTTTTTGACGTTGCTCAATCAAGACACGCCGCCCGGGGTCATCGCGTTTTACGGCGAAGGCGTCAAACTGGCGTGCGCGGGTTCGCCCGTTTTGGAACCGTTACAAAATCTCGCCGGCAAAGCGACACGACTCGTCATTTGCCAAACGTGTCTCGATTTTCTTGGCTTGCGTGAGCAGGTGCGCGTCGGCATTGTCGGCGGCATGGGCGACATCATCGCCGCGATGAATGGCGCGGCGAAAGTGATCAGTGTATAGATGAAATTGTTGATTGCGACGCACAATCGCGGCAAACTGCGCGAGTATCAGGAAATCTTCGCGGGATTGCCCTACGAACTCGTCACGCTTGACGATGTTGGCATTCAAGACGATGTGGAAGAGACCGGCGCGACCTTTGCGGAGAACGCGCACCTCAAGGCGACCGCGTACGCGCGCGCAAGCGGTTTGCTCACCCTCGCGGATGATTCCGGGTTAGAAGTGGACGCGCTCGGCGGCGAGCCAGGCATCCGCTCGAAACGGTACGCCGGCGACGATGCGAGCGACGCGGCGCGCGTCGTCTTCTTACTCGACAAACTGCGCGACGTGCCGCGCGCACAACGCGCCGCGCGTTTCCGGTGTGTCATCGTCCTCGCGTCGCCGCGCGGCGACACGCGCGAATGCGCCGGCGCGTGCGAAGGCGAAATTGCGTTCGCGCCGCGCGGCGCGAACGGGTTTGGGTACGATCCCGTGTTCCTGTTTTCCGAACGCGGGTTGACGATGGCGGAATTGTCGAGCGCAGAAAAAAATCGCATCAGCCATCGCGCCCGCGCGGCGGAACACGCGCGCGAACTGCTCAAACATTTTGGCGAATAAAAAGACCCGAAGGGCAATCACCCTTCGGGTCTCGCGTTCTACTCGCGTATTCAGTTGTTCGTTACACCCACCACCGTTGCAACCGCTTCGGGCGAAGGTGGAATCTTGCTGCCTAATACGCGTTCCATCGCCATCGTGTGACTGCACAAGCCGTGCGTCGCAAAGTAGCGGCATCCGCACGACCAACGACCCAAATCAAAAGCCACGGTGTACGTGTTGTTGTCCCCTTCGAGTTTCACTTCGAACTTGGTAAAGACGACGCGGCGATCCGCTTCGGCGGCGTACCGCTTTGCCTTTTCGATCTTACCGTACATACTCGAATCCATCACAACCTCCTGACTGGGATTTGCCAAACAAAAAACACCAGACGCGCACGGGCGCGTCTAGTGCCTTTGAAAATTGCAAGCTGATTCCCGTTGCCCTCGGGCGGGAAAACCACTCATCGTCAGAAACTCCTTACAATCGTGAGTATATGCCGAATCGCCGGAAAAGTCAATGCGCCGAGTCGCCTCATCCAGGGCGCGTGCAAAGTCAGCACGGCGATTGCACGAGCAGACTCAAAGCTTGATCAAGGTGAGCCGCATAGTAACGCCGCGCTTCTGGCACACTCCGAAAAGATTGCTTGTCTAGCAAGCCCAAGACCAGATTGTTAATCACGGCCATTGCCTGCGGTGCCGTTCCCAAGCGCACGTGATACCAATCTTCGCGCATCGTTTGATCGCGGCGATAATGCAACCGGTTCTCAATCAACCAATGCCCCCGCACAAGCTCGAGTAAGCGTGGGGCATTCGCTTCGTGGGCGGTCAGGCTGGTGATCCCATAGACGACTTCATGCATCACGCGCCCGTCCGCCACACGCCCAAAACGACGTTCGAGTTGAAAGACTTGTTCGGCATAGGGCCAGTCGAGATAGCCCTTTAATTCCTGACTCGCCGTGAGGGTGCGCAGCTCAATCCGTCCGTGCGCCTTGTCCACCGTTTCCGCCGAGCGAAAATCTTTCGTCGCCGCACTAAAGCCCGGGGTGCAGGATTCGCCGGCAAACAGCGTTTCCAGATCCTGACACAGTTGCGGTTGATTGGCTTTCACCGTCCAAACGTAGTCGCCCTGCGCCTCACCAATCTGGCGCGATAACTCGCGTTGGGCAAGCAGAGCATCGCCGGTGATGATTTTACCCTGTAAATCCAGGCATTTTAAGACGCGCGCGGCGGCGGGAATTTCGTTTTCTTTCGCGCCCACCTCGACTTGCGCCATCACCCAGCCTTCGCCCGGCAAGAACGCCGCCAAGAGATGAACGCCGCGCGTGTGTCCTGCGGGGATGGTGCCGCGCAAGGTCTTGCCATCCAGGGTGAGTTGGATACTGTGACCTTTGCTCGATCCTGACGATGAGGATGGAGGTGCACTCAGAGCGATCCGCCATGCAATGATGACCAATGGATTGAACTACTGTCCATATTACTCCGAAACCAATCGTAGTGATGGAAAATCTCTGATCCTTCATCCTATTGAAAGCATTGCAGTCCACCTTTCCTTCGATTGGCATCAAGCAGGAAAATATTGCGACGGGCTTATCGCCGAAAAGTTGAACGGCTATGTCGTGACGCTACCCGACGGAACCACGCGACACTTTCGGACCAAACGCTTGCAACCACGAGGTGGACCACAACAGTTCACGCGCGACAGTGTTCGCGAACTGCTGATGCGCGTCTTCTACACTGGACGCGTTCCGTACTTTGGCACAACCGAACACGGTACCAAGTCGAAACGATACAACCCGACCTTGTTGCAAGACGGTAGCCACCCGTCCTTGGTCACGACCGAAGTGTTTGAGCGCTGTCAGGAAATTCGCAAGCGGATGCATCGAAAACCACATTCTTTGACTACCAGAACCCGAACGCTTTTTCCTGTGACCAGTAAATTGTTTTGCGGCGAATGTGGTAGTCATCTCATTCGAGCATCCTTACATGGCATTGGCTTGGGCAACCAAGGAGCAATGTCATTCCCGAAAACAAACATGTGGTTATTGAGTGGGTTTAATTTGCCAGCCGCGCGCCGATTGCCCCGGTAGAGATAACAAACTGGCACATACGAATAGCTCTGTCGGTGCTTGCGATTCAATCTATCCGTGGCTCGGACAGATTTAATCACGATGAGGAGAAATCAAAATCCATTCGTTGGTTAGCGGATTGTAACGACAGTGAGAGTGGTGGGGAAGAATCATTTGACCACTAAATTGATTGATCCGATGGGATTCGGTGACGCCAAATCTCATCGAACACAAAACAAAGATTGCTTTTTGACAAGTGCGAGCGCTTTGCGTGCGGCGGTGCTTGCGTCAGGCGCAAAGGCATCAGCGCCGATGGATTGTGCAAACGCTTCGGTCACCGACGCGCCACCGACAATAACATGCACACGATTACGCACACCCATTTTATTCAAATGCTGAATGGTTTGTTGCATCATCGGCATCGTCGTGGTGAGCAAGGCAGACATCGCAATGACCTGAATATCATTTGTGGCGGCTTGGCTAAATTTTTCTGGTGAGACATCTACGCCCAAATCGAAGACTTTGAACCCAGCCCCTTCCATCAACATCGCGACGAGATTTTTGCCAATGTCGTGCAGATCACCTTTAACGGTGCCAATCGCAATTTTGCCAGCCGGTTCAACGGCTGCCGCGGCAAGTTTCGGCTTGAGAATTGCCAAGCCTTCTTTCATAGCACGCGCCGAGATCAGCATTTCAGGCACAAAATACTCACCTTCTTCAAAACGTTTTCCGACTTCGGACATTGCGGAAACAAGCGCCTTGTTCAAAATGTCGGCAGCGCTGATTCCCTCGGCTAAACCTCGAGTTACATCGGTTCGCGTTTGATTCGCATCGCCTTCGATAACTGCTGTCCGGATTGATTCAAGCCTTGACACGTTCTACTCCTATTTCAAAATTTTCTGGTCCACTCTTGGGACCACCGCTCAACCACCACTTTGGTCTGCGTGTAAAACTCAACACCATGCCGCGCTTGTCCGTGCAAGTCGCCGAAGAAACTGTCGCCCCAGCCGCTAAACGGATAGTACGCCATCGGTGCGGCAATCGCAATGTTCACGCCGACATTTCCGGCATTCACTTCGTACCGAAATTGTCGCGCCGCCGCACCGCTCGAAGTGAAGATGCACGCGCTGTTGCCATAGCGCCGCAGATTGACCAAGCCGATCGCTTCGTCGAGTGTGTTGACCTGGGTCGTGCTTAACACGGGACCAAAGATTTCAGTTTTGGCAAGCTGGCTTTCGGCTGGCAGTGCATCGATGATCGTCGGAAAGATAAAATAACCTTGTTCGTACCCGCGCACTTGACGCTCACGTCCATCGACCAGAATTTTTCCGCCTTCCGCTTTCCCCTGTTCGATCAAATTGGCAATGCGCGATTGACTCGCCGCGCTGATGACCGGACCCATCTCGACATCTTTTTCGAGACCATAACCGACTCTGCGATTCATCGCGACCTCGACGATTTGTTCGGTGAATGCGCGATGCGCATCGCCGACGGCGATCGCATCGGCGGCGGCGAGACAGCGTTGCCCCGCGCAGCCGAATGCCGAATCGGCAAGGACGCGCGTTGCCGAAGTCATGTCCGCATCCGGCATAATCACGACCGGATTTTTCGCGCCGCCTTGACATTGCGCGCGCTTCCCCTGCGCTGCCGCGCGACTGTAGATGTAGCGCGCGACCTGGGTCGAGCCGACAAAACTCACGGCGCGAATAACTGGGTGATCCAAAATCGCATCCACGGTTGCTTTGCCACCGTGAATCAGTTGAACGACGCCGGGTGGAAAACCGGCGGCTTGAATCAACTCGAACAATTTGCATGCCGTTAGCGGAACACGCTCGCTCGGCTTGAGAATGAAACAGTTGCCGGTCGCAACAGCATACGGCAGAAACCAGAGCGGAATCATCGCCGGAAAATTAAAGGGCGTAATCGCGGCGACAACACCGAGCGGCTGACGAATCATCGTTTCGTCGATCCCGCGCGCAATATCTTCGCTGACGTTGCCTTGCATCAACGAGGGAATGCCGCACGCGACTTGTACATTCTCGATCCCGCGTTGCAATTCGCCGATGCTTTCTGCCAGCGTCTTGCCGCACTCGATGGTGATCGCACGCGCGAGTTCGTCGAGATGTTGTTCTAAAAGATTTTTCAATTTGAAGAGGTATTGAATGCGTTCGCCCGCCGGTGTCCGTCGCCATTCGACGCTTGCCTGGCTTGCTGCGTTTGCCGCGATCATCACGTCTGCGCCGGGCGACAGGGGGACCTGGGCGAGTGTTTCCAAGGTCGCGGGATTCATAATGTCGAGATATTCGGACGCCTGCGAGCGCATCCATTGTCCATCGATAAAATTTTCTAGCTGCCGGGTCATTGTGTCACCTCGCCCCTACTCAACGCCGGATTTCCGGATCGGGAAGCATTACATCGCGCACGTAGGCGATCAATTCGCGATACGATGCGATGAATGTACGGAGCGTGCGAACGGTTGCTCCAAATGTATCGAATTCCTCACAGCGCAATCCATCCACATCATACGCGCGTCGAAAATCCGGAAAATATTTATGCAGTTCGTCAATGATTTCTTGTGCAACCGGATTGGCAAAGCGTTCCTTCACTTCGATGTCGGACGCATTGAATTGACGCTGCCACACGTACGGAATTGTGAGCACCACATCGCCGCCGATCAACTCGGACCAATGCAAGTGATGGCGATACGCCGCCGCGAGCAAACGTGTGCGATAGCCGCGCTCTGAATATATACCCGATGCCTTTTTGATGCACGCGATGCCCGCCCAATGCACGCACCCCGGATCGCACGAAATCGCGTCGCGTTTGATCAGCGCCTGCATCCAATCGTCGAGACGACCGATCATGATCGTGCAGACCGGCGACATGTCATCGATGTGCTTGCCCTCGGCGACCCGGCGCTTCAAACCGCGTTCAACGGCTTCGGCGACGGCGAGCGATTGCGGCACAGTGAAACACACCGTCGCATTGATGTTCACACCGCGATAGGTCGCTTCTTCGATTGCAGTGATCCCAGCATGAGTGACCGGGATTTTGGCTTGTATGTTTGGCGCGAGCGAGTTAAAGTGCATGGCTTGCTCAACAATCGCTTCAGCGTTTCGATAAAACGTGGGGTTCGTTTGAATCGAGAGGCGACCTTTTTTGTGATGCTCGCGTTCAAACACCGGCAGCAATAATTTCGCGCTGCGCATTGCCATCTGCTCGATCAACCACCAAGCGATTTCATCTTCGGACGCGATTGGATTTGCCTGGATCATTTCTTGCAATTGCCCGCGCCAATACTGTGATTCTTTTTTCAGCACGTCCAACACAATCGTCGGATTCGTCGTTGCGCCGACTGCGCCATGCTCCAGCGCATACGTCAGTTCTTCGACCGCGCATGAATCGTTCCAATAATCGGTGACTGTAGTCGTAACAGTTTGGTGCAGTGGACTTGTATATTGAACACTCATGCGTACGCTTCTCCTTGGGGATTACAACGGACGACATGGGATTGAACGGACAAACCAATTACAAGTCCGCTAAATCCGTTCTTGTCCGTTGTCATCTTTTTTTTCACACACCGCTAAACGCGGAAAAGCCGCCATCCACCGGAACGATTGTCCCAGTTACAAATGCGGATGCCGGCGAGAGCAACC
Organism: Chloroflexota bacterium; assembly: GCA_016219275.1. Taxonomy (NCBI): domain Bacteria; kingdom Bacillati; phylum Chloroflexota; species Chloroflexota bacterium. The sequence goes on along the minus strand of JACRBM010000091.1, from coordinate 29,558 downwards.
AAAACATCGTTCCAATCAATTCGTCCGGCGCGCCATAGCGACCCATCGGCGTGTGCGCGACGACAGTGCGACCACGCGCGCTCAATTCGCCGGTTGCCGGGTCGAGCGCAAGAAAACGACTTTGCGCGGTGATGAAAAAACCGGGCGCAAGCGCATTGACGCGAATGCGCGGCGAATAATTCATCGCCAGGTAGACCGCGAGCCATTGCGTGAAATTGCTAACTGCCGCTTTGCCCGCCGAGTACGCTGGGATGCGCGTTAAGGGTCGAAGCGCATTCATCGAAGAGATGTTGAGAATGATGCCTTCGCCGCGCTCCGCCATGCCGCGACCAAAGACCTGGCACGGAAACACCGTGCCGAGAAAATTGAGATCCATCGTACGGCGCAAACCATCTTCGGCAAGATCGAAGAATCTGAGATCAGCCGGTTCACCTGGTTTCCCATACGCGCCAGTTGTCGCGTTGGGATGATTGCCGCCCGCTGCATTGATCAATATATCAACTTGACCCAGTTGCGTCTCGATAGATTTTTGCGCGTGGATGAGTGACGCGCGATCAAGCACATCGGTCTGCTGAAAAACGAGACGACCTGAGCGGGATGTCTTTTCATTTTCGATTCGCTCAACAAATTGTTGCGGCAATTCTGCAACGCGGTCGAGGATCGCAACGTGCGCGCCACAACCGATCAAGGCACACGCCATCTCGCTCCCCAGCGCACCCGCGCCGCCGGTGATCGCGACAACGCGATTCGTGAAATCGTACAGTCGAGTCAATTCAGCGTGATTCATATTCCACGAGTTCCGTTTCCACCTCACCCCACTCCCCAACCCCTCTCCCCTCTCCTGTGACGAACGCTTCGCGAGTCACAGGAGAGGGGAGAGGGGCAGGGGTGAGGGGTGAGGTCACCAATAGAAAAACATTCGGCGTTCTTTCGGCTTTTTCGATTTGACGCCCATCGGTTTCAGATTTGTGTCTTGTCCCCAAACCCGGCGCAGGGTCTCGATGAAGAACACATAATTTTTGTACGGCACGTCCGGCGGAACGCGATGATCGGGAAATCCGATGTACCCACCTTCTTCGACGAGCGGCAGCAGGCGATAAATTTCTTTTTCGATTTCTTCCGGAGATCCAAAAAGATAATGCTTGTCGAATCCGCCCATCATCAACAAATCTTTCCCAAAGCGTTGGCACAATTCGATTGGATCGTGCTTCCATGTGCCGACTTCGACAGGATACATGCAATTGATTCCGGCGTCCAACCACAACGGAATCAAATCGTCGATCTTGCCATCGCAATCGAGATAGATAATGTCCACGCCATGCTTGCGAAGCAAATCCGAAATGCGCCGATAGTGCGGAACAAAATATTTTTTGAAATGTTTGGGATTGATGAGCGGACCGGTGTTGTAACACATGTCCTCCCACATCGAGCACGCGTCGAACCTGCCGCCAGTTGCAAGGATGCGTTCGAGCACGCCGATGATGCAGTCGGCGACCGTCGTTACCATTTCTTCAAACCAAACTGGGTTGTCGAAAATCACCATCGAAATATTTTCGAGTCCCATCCAATTGCGCAGCCAACCATACAGACTTCCGCCGGGCAACACGATGGGATAATTGCGATTCGGGTCGCACCATGTCTTGACACGCGTGTTCCAATCGGCTGGATAGCGCACGCGATTTGCCGGATCGAGGCGCGGCTTGTAGTGTTTGTTCCAACTCGCGCGATCGGTGAGCAAGTATCCAACCGAGTGCCACGACGACATGTGTTTGCGCCGTTCGACGCGGACGCCGTCGCGTTGTTGCAAAAGACGCACGTCGCCGCGATCTTCAAGAATTATTTTTCTGAACGTGGGCGCTAAACCATCACGCACCCCGGTCGCGCCAACATTATCGAGAGAAAAATCAATTCCAAAAAAAACATCCTCGTTTTGTCGATCCACCCAATCCGGCAAACCTTGCTCTTGCCAGATCGGCAAGGTCTCGGGCCAAAAGTTGAAATCGAGCAGCGGCGACCGGTCGCGCGATTGATAGTGCATCGCCGCCAAAAAGCGTTGACGTGCGTTCATGGTAACCTTTCAATGTTCTGCGTTTTTGCCGAGCGCATCGCGGCGAGCACAAGATCGAGCGAGCGCGCGCCTTCACGAATCGGCGTGCGCGTGGGTTGGCGATTGACAATCGCGCGCCACAGGTCTTGGAGTTCGAGCAGATAAAGATTCGCATCGGAGCTAATCGTTTCGGTCTTCAATGTCGAATCGTTCGTGTGCGTAATCACCCCGCAATTCGCATTCGAGAATTCAGCGGTGAGATTCTTGGCGACGATGCGAACATCGTAGAGCCACTTGTTGGGAACCGCGCCATTCGACGCATACAGCACGCCGACGCTTCCGTTCTCAAAACCGATCACTGTGCCCGACACATCTTCGACGGTGTAGCTGGGAAGATCGCGATGGAACACGTTGTTCTGCAAACTGTACACCGTCGCGGCTTCGCCCATCAGGTAGCGCATCAAGTCAACCAGATGAATCGCTTGCTCGACTAACTGCCCGCCGGATTTTTCACGGTCGCGCCACCACGGCGCATGAAGATGATTGCAAAAATAATGCGCGCTCATCAGCCCGAGGTTCCCGGCTTGACCATTGTCGATCAATTCTTTCAATCGCGCGACCGCCGCGCCAAACCGGTACATGAACCCAACCTGGGTCACGATGCCGGCGCGTTCCGCCGCTTGTACCATGCGCCAGGCGTGTTGCGACGTGAGCGCGATCGGTTTTTCGATGAGCAGATGCACGCCGCATTGCGCGGCGATTTCAACCTCGTCGGCATGACCGAATGGCGGCAGACAAATCAAACACAAATCCAAGTTCGTTTGCTTAAACAAAGCGTGATGATCTTGAAAGACCACGCCGCGACCCGCGCCGTACTTTTCGTTGAAGGCGTGAGCGCGTGCAAGGTCAACATCGCAAAATGCGACGAGTTCGAATTGTTCCGGCAGTGAGGCGATGTTTTGAGCGTGGCGATTAGCAAAACCACCGCAACCCAGGATCGCCGTTTTCAATTGTTGCATGTTGAATCCCGAATGGAACTACAAAGACACGAAGGACACAAAGTTATTTTTTTTGTTCTTCGTGTTCTTTGCGGTTCAGTTATTAAAATCGAGAACGACTTGGATTGCCTTGTCCGGTTCCTGGTCGGCAATGCGATATGCTTCCGCCGCGTTACAGAATGGCACGACGTGTGTGATCAATGGTTTGAAATTGAGTACGCCCTCGGCTTGGAGACGAATGCCCATTTGCTCCAGCCGCCGGCGATTCCAGCGATACGTGAGTTCGGGCGACACGCCGCCGATTTGCGAACAAACGATGTTGATGCGGTTGTGATGAAATTCTTCGCCGAGATACAAGTCGCAACCTTGTGCCTGAAAAAATCCGAGTGTGATTGCTTTGGCGGAATACGCCGCCGCGCGGATCGCTTCATGCAGCGCGGCATAACTGCCCGACACTTCGATCACAACATCCGCGCCGCGATTGTCGGTGAGTTCCTTGATGCGTTCGGCGATCCGTCCTCGCCGCGCGTCGAGCGCAACATCGATCCAGCCCATCTTCTGTGCCAAGTCTAACCGCAAGTCGATCATGTCAACGCCAATCACGCGCGCGCCGGATCGTTTCGCCATCTGCGCGACCATCTGCCCCGGCGTGCCGAGTCCGAACACCGCGACCGTTTCGCCCAGACGAATCGCCGCGTCCAAGATGCCGTTGTATGCAATTGCGGTTATCACGTTAAAGATTCCGAGCATGGGATCGAGATTTTCCGGCATGAGACGCGCGGCTGCCCATTCTTCGGTCGCGATGTGATACGTGCGATGTCCCCAGTTTCCGTACACGCAATCGCCGGGTTTGAGCTGGGTCACCTGATTTCCGATTTCAATCACGCGCCCACATTCCTCATAACCAAACGCGATCATGGGATATTGTTTGGACGGCGGTTGGCTCGTGACAAAGAGTCGATCTTTTTCATTCCAGAATTTGTGCAAGTAAGGATTACTCCCGCGATACGCGGTGAGTTCCGTGCCCGCGCTAATCCCGGAATAAAGTGTTTGAATCCGCACTTCAGATTCGGACAGCGGTCGGTCTTCATATTCGTCAAAGCCAACCTTAAAGGGTTCTTGAATGGTGAGGACTTGTCCCATGTGTGTTCTCCAATCCTCACCCTCTCCCCCCACCCCCTCCCCCTCTCCTGAACCTGAAGTGCGGTTCAGGAGAGGGGGAGGGGGCAAGGGGGTGGGGGTGAGGTTCAACCTTTCAACGCGCCGGCAGTTAGCCCGCGCAAAAATTGTCGCTGCAAAATCAAATACACGATGATGATCGGCAGCGATGCCAGTGTGACACCGGCGGCGATGAGTGGAAATTCGGTGGTGTATTCGCCTTGGAACAACATCAGCCCCAGTGTGATCGGACGAAGTGATTCGGAGTTGAGAAAGAGGAGCGGCAACAAGAATGCATTCCACGACCACATGAATTGAAAAATCGTCAACGACGAAACCGCCGGTGAGGTGAGCGGCAAAATGACGCGATAGAAAACTTGGAATTCGTTGCAGCCATCGACACGCGCGGCGTCAGCCAGTTCTTCCGGCAGTCCGCGAAAAAATGAATACATCAAAAATGTTCCGAATGGAATGCCGAGTCCAATCGAAGGAAGAATCATCGCCCAGTGCGAACCGAGCAGACCCAGGTTCTTGACATTGTAAAACAGGGGGATCATGATCGATTGAACGGTCACCATCAAACCGAGCAAGAGATAATAGTAGAGCGCCTTTTGTCCGGCGAACCTGAGTCGCGCAAAACCATAGCCGGCGAGACATGACAACACCACCACGCCGCCGACGACGGGAATCGTGATGAGGATCGAATTCTGTGCATAGAGCGCGTAACGTCCGACCGTCCATGCCGTCGCCAAATTATCGAACGACCAACGCTGCGGCAGCGCGAGCGGATCGGTTTCGACTTCGACGGTCGTCTTCATCGCCGACATCCACATCAACAAGAGCGGCGCGATCATCAGCGCCAACACAAGCGTGAGGACGCTGTACTTGAGTCCATCGATAAAAACTTTGAGCGGTTTTATTTTTGAATTTGCGCGTGTGATCGAAATTGTTGTCATCGTCTGACCTCCTCGCGATCGCGCAGCAAGTTGTACACGATGGACGCGCCGAGCGAGAGAACCATGATGAGCACGGAAATCGTCGCGCCATAACCGATGTTTAATGTGCGGAACGACATCTTGTAAGCGTATGTTCCAATCAACTCGGTGTTGCCGGCGGGACCGCCATCCGTCATCACGCGCACAATGTCGAACACATTAAAGCCGCCGATCAACGTGTAGACGATCACCATGTTGAGCACGTGGCGCATCTGTGGAATGATGACGTGAAAGAATCGCTGGAGTTCATTCGCGCCATCCATCTTCGCGGCTTCGATCAAGGTCACGTCAACATCTTGCAAGCCCGCGACAAAAATCACCAAACAAAAACCGATATAGTGCCACACCGCGGCAGCGACAATCGCAAACAATGCCGTTTGCGGATTGCCGAGCCAACCGCGCGTCCACGAATCGAGACCCAGGTTCCGCAACGCCGCGTTGAGCAAACCAAACTGCGGACTGTAAATCCAACCCCAGATCACGGCGACGACGACGTTCGAGAGAATGTGCGGCATGAAGAACGCCGTCTGATAAAATAGCCGACCGCGCGATATGTTGGTCACGAGTAAAGCGAGCGGCAGCGCAATCGCAATTGGTGCAAGCGTGCCGGCAATGATCCAGGTGACGTTGTGCTGAAACGCAGACCACAACTGGGTGTCCTGAAACATCTGCGCGTAATTCGCGAGACCGACCCATTGCATTGTCGGCGCCGCGCCGTTCCAGCGCACAAAGCTATAGTAGATCGTGTTGAGAATCGGAACGAAGAAAAAGATCGTATAAAAGATCAGCGCGGGCAACACGAACAGAAAACCGGTTTTGTTTTTATCGAGCCAGCGGGTGAAAAAAGAATTGCGCGCAGTACTCATGGCGACATTTTTCCCGACAATCACTTGGGGTTGAACTTGCATTCGGACTCTCCTCCTCACCCCCATCCCCCTTGCCCCCTTCCCCCTCTCCTGTCGCGCAGTTCAGCGACAGGAGAGGGGGAAGGGGGTGGGGGGAAGGGGGTGAGGTTATCGATACTCTACTTGACCTTCATCGCGCCGGAGGCAATCGCATCCTCTTTGGCTTTTTGCAAGTCCTTCGCCATTTGCTCAGGTGTTTTCTGTCCGAGCAGAACAGCTTGGAAACCATCGCCCATTGCCAGCACAAAGTTCGCCGGCATTTCGACGTCGATGTTGTGTCCCATGCTCAAACCCGGTTTGCCCAACTCGGCGACGACCGTTTTCATCATCGCGCTGATGTTGATGTTGGATGTATCGACGGGCCACGCCGGAATCAATCCGACTTCTTCGAGATAAACCTTCGATGCTGCAGCGCTCGTCAGGAAATCCAAGTACAAAATCGCCTCTTGTGGATTGGGCGCTTTGGTCGGTGTGATCCAAAGTTTGCCAACGCCCGCCGGTGGATTGATCGCTTTGCCATCTATTGCCGGGAAGTAGAAGAACCCCGGTATAAATCCTTTGGCATTGAGTTCGACGCGACCGATCAAGAATGTGCCTGTGCAGATCGTCAATGCTTTGCCGGTGTAAAACAAGGTGCGTGAATCCTCGACCTTGGTCGCCACGGGATCGGTGTTGAATGCGCCGGCTTTGGGCAGATCGACGAACCAGGTCTTGATCGCTTTGGCGATTTCCGGATCGTCCCAACTCGCTTTGGTGTAGAGCAGTGGTTCGAGTTTTGAATTGCCGAGCAGATTGTTCGTCGTCATGCTGAACGAATGATAAGCGGGCCATTTCTCCAAATCGCCAAACGCGATTGGCGTCAGGTTGTTGTCTTTCGCAGTCTTGGCGAGCTTGAGCAGATCATCGTAAGTCTTTGGAACTTCGATGTTCAGTTTCTTGAACTGATCTACGTTGTAGAAGCAGCCGTAGGTTTCGAGCGCGTTCGGGACGCCAAACATTTTGCCGTTCCACAATGTTCGTTCCATCGTCCACTTGAAGAACTTTTTGTCCCAGCCGAGTTGCTTCGCTTCATTGTCGAGCGGACGCACCAAGCCGGCATCGGCGAGCACGCCGACGTAATTGCCGCCCGGTCCGTACTCAATCACATCCCAGGTCGTGCCGGCAGAAAGATTGGTCGGCGCAATAGTCTGCAAGTCCGCGAGTTGCATTGCCTCGCGCTGGACTTTGATGTTGGGATACTTTTCCATGAACAGCTTGTTGATCTTGTCCATGGCAGCGCCCTGTTTGGCATCGGTGCGCACATCGACGACTTTTAACGTGACTTGCTTCGCGATGGTTGGCGCGGGGGCTTTGGTTGGCTCGGGCGCTTTCGTCGGCTCGGGCGCTTTGGTGGGAACGACGGCGGCTTGCGTTGGGGCAGGGGCAGTCGTCGGCGCGGGCGCTTGGGTCGGGGGGACTGGAGTTGGCGCGGCTTGACAGGCGATCAAACCGATCAAGGTCAGGGCGACCAACAACGGTGCAAAAAACTTTTTCATCTCAGACTCCTTTGGTTGGATGACGTGCAAATTTCCGTACGGATTAAATGATGGCTTTCTGAATTTGTGTTCGTTGCTTGCCCTCCTTACCTCACCCCTCACCCCTGCCGCTCTCCCCTCTCCTGTCGCTGCCCTTCGACTTCGCTACGCTCCGCTTAGGGTGCGCGACAAGAGAGGGGGGTGAGGAGTGAGGTAATGTGTCATCGTTTACACATCAGGCAAAAAAATAATCTATCCCGATAAACGCGCGGTGGATTTTCGGACGATCAGTTCTGCCTTGAGCGTCTCCGTTCGCAAGTTCGTTTCGCGGTTCGATTCAGACTCAAGCGCGGTGATCGCAAGGCGCGCGGCAGTGCGTCCCATTTCGAGCGCGGGCAAATCGACGGTCGTCAATGGCGGAGTGAGAAATGGCGCGAAGGTATTATCGAAACCGATGACCGATAAATCCTGGGGGACTTGGACTCCGAGTTCGTACGCGGCTTGAAGTACACCGGCGGCGAGAATATCGCAGCCAGCGAGAATCGCGGTGACGCGCGGCGTTTGCGCGAGAATCGTACTAGCAAAACGATAGCCATCCGCAACGGAGTACGGGTCCACATTCAGACAGACCCAGCGTTCATCCGGTATAAGGTCATGATTGCGCATCACATCTTGATAACCTTTGAAGCGCTGCTGATCGGCTTCGTAATTTTTCTGAAGATTCGGCGGCGTCACGCGACCGACAAACGCGATGCGGCGATGCCCCAATGCGATGAGATGCTCCATCGCGCTCGCCGCGCCGCTGTAATTATCGACCATCACGAGATGCGAACTCGTGTAAACCGGCTTTTCGATTTGCACGACTTGAATCCCCGCTTGCTTTGCGGCTTGGACGTTTTTGACGTTGCGCGGCGTCGTGAAAATCATTGCATCGATCCGGCGATCGATGAACGCTTCCACACCTTCGCGTTCGCGATCCGCATTCGCCAAGGTGTTCCAAACGAGAACGCTGTAGCCGTTCTTAACCGCGATTTCTTCAACGCCGGCTTCGACGCTGGCGAAGTACGGATTAGGCACGAGGTTGGTGAGCAGATGCCCGATAATGCGCGAATGTTGGCGGCGCAGACTTTGCGCGACGAGATTGAGCCGAAAGCCGGTTTTTTCCAACGCCTGTTCGACTAACTTTCGTGCTTCATCGGAGACATATCCGTTCTCATGCAATACGCGCGAGACGGTTGCCGTCGAAACACCGGCGGCGTGTGCTACATCTTTGATGGTTGGCTTGGACATTTTTATCGCTCTTTCAAATGTGCGACTATTTCTTCATCCGCGTTTGTCCGCGTTTGTCCGCGTCCAAATTTCCGCATTGCCGGAAAGTCAGTTCCATTCCATGCGCCGCGAACAAGTCATCACACAACGCGCGAATTTGATCGAGTGTGAGTTCTGCCGATGTGTGCGGGTCGAGCATTGCGGCTTGGTACACTTTCTCGCGATCGTGCGTCAGCGCGGCTTCGACGGTGAGCAGTTGCACGTTGATGTTCGTGCGATTGAGCGCGGCAAGTTGTTCCGGCAAATCGCCGATGTAACAACCTTGCACGCCATTGCGATCGACCAAGCATGGCACTTCGACAACTGCGTTCGACGGAAGATTCGTAATCAGTCCGGTATTCATAACATTGCCGCCGATACGACACGGCTCGTCGGTCTCCATTGCTTCCATGATGTACGAGCCATACTCGTCGCTGCGCTGATGAGACAATTGTGGATTCGCAACAAGTTCATGACTTCGCTTTGCCCATTCTTCGATTTGATGAACGCAACGGCGCGGATATTCGTCGAGCGGAATGTTAAACGCGTCGATCAACTCCGGGTGCGTGGACTTGATCCAGTACGGAGAATACTCCGCCGTGTGTTCCGACGATTCCGTGTTGTAGAAACCAAAGTGGCGCATGATCTCAAAGCGCACCATGTCATCATGCTTGGGTGCATCTGATTGTCGTGCCGCGCGATTCATTGCTTCGGCACGCTGTTTAATTTCGGGATACAAATCGCGTCCGCCATCTGTGATTTCGAGCAACCAGGCTTGATGATTGATACCGGCGATCTTCCATTTCAACTCGCGCACATCATTTTCGATGCCGACCCGGCGCAATAATCGGCGCGCACACACTTGGACGGAGTGGCACAGACCGACGGTGTGAATGTCGGTCGCGCGCAACATTGCCAGCGTGATCATCGCCATCGGGTTGACGTAGTTGAGGAACCACGCGTCCGGACACACGACTTCCATATCGCGCGCAAAATCGAACATGACTGGGATCGTGCGGAGCGCGCGGAAAATTCCGCCAATGCCCAGGGTGTCGCCGATCGTTTGACGCAGACCGTACTTTTTCGGAATCTCAAAATCAATCACGGTCGCCGGTTCATATCCGCCGACTTGAATTGCGTTGACGACGTAATCGGCGCCAATGAGCGCATCGCGTCGTTGCTCGACACCCAGGTGCGTTGTGATCGTCGCGCGCTCTGCGTTGATGTTGCGATTCAACACTTCGAGCATCAGACGCGAATCGTTCAGGCGATCCGCGTCGATATCATAGAGTGCGATGTGGGCATCGTGAAGAGCATCGGTTAGCAGACAATCGCCCAGAATATTTTTGGCAAATACAGAACTGCCTGCGCCCATGAAGGTGATTTTTGGCACTCTACGCGACTCCTTGAAATTCGGTAATGCGTCCACGAATTTTTGCAACTCAATGGCTCTGGTCTTGAATCCAATAAAATCCGCAATAAATGCACTTTAATGTTATCGTTTACATTTTTGATAAGTGAATTTGCGCGTAAATAGATCTATTTATGTATAATATGTGATTAAAATTTATATTAAACATGTAAACGATGACACTAACATAATACAATTATTTCAGCTTTTTGTCAATATCGCGTGTCAAACAATCCACGGCTGGTGCAAAGTCGTTTCGCCAAGATGCAAAAAGTGGGAAAGGTGACAAGAGATGAAATAAATGCTGGCGACACGCGTTTCAAATTTCGTCGAAATTCGCAGATCGCCACATACTCGGCAAGATATTTCTTGTGAACGCCTTTGAACGGGCGCAGAAAATTGCGGACATCCGTCCACATCCCTTCCGAGGTTGTTGCAATGCGCTTCGCGAATTCCATCGCTGTCATCGTCGCGGGCGTATTCATGAATGCCATGTTCGACGGTGGCATGGAGGCGAATGATGTGATTGTAACCGTTCGATTCATCCGTGTAGACCATGGCTTCGACACAGGTGAACTGATGCACAGGAGTTTCCAGGGTTTCACCCGTCGTGTTCAGTACAACTCGCAAACGAACTTGACCGCTTTCACGCCCAATCGTTCCGACAATCGGCGGACGATCATTAGCGTATGTCTCGCGTCCGCGTTGGTTGTTCGCTCGTTGCCACGGAGGATCTAACGGATCAGTGTGTTCATCTGTCAGCGGGGAATTCGGTTGCAGGAAAAGCGCCGGTCTTGATCATCGCGGTGCTCACTGACGACATCCCCATGATGAGAAAAATCGCGCGTCAATCCACGACACGATACGCTTCTTCTATTTTGAGACAACCCGTCAGCTCCATCGCTATCGCACCGATCAACATCGCTTCCGCTACCGGCAAAACATCGAACGCCGACAGGGTCAAGGCAATGACCGTAATCACCATGGCTAACCCAGCCCGATTCCCACGTACTGGGCGTTCCGATGCGGGTGGCATATCCAACACAATGAAATCCGGTCGGTTGCGGCTGGAAGCAGTACGGCGGCGGCAACGATTTTGTTCTTGATGAGCGACAGCCCGGCACTCAGTAGCATCACGAACCACACCAAGTGTTTTTCACCACGGGAACCGACATGGTCAAGAGCTTGATCATTTTGCGAGTGACGCCGGTGGCGGCGAGGGCATATGTCATGATAAACGCGCCGAGGATGGTGATGACGGCGGAGCCGCTAAAGCCGGCAAACATTTCTGTGGTGGTCAAGACCCCGGACAAGCCCAGGATCAACGCCACGCACAAGGCAATCACATCGGTTGAAAGATTGTTGCTCAACAAAAGAATGAACGCGACCAGGAGCGTTACACTCAGAATAAAGATAGGTGTACCATCGTTGCCAGATTAAAATTTTCGCCTCGCCAAATAATTCGGCGTAGCAGATCATATCTCTGGAACCTGTTCGTCGCGCATCATCAAATGCACGGCGCCCGTGCGAAACGTGCGCGGCAACGCGAGGATTTTCGGATTCGGTCCCGTGTATCGTTCGGCATCCTTTAACGCCTCCGCAAACGTTGCGCGCGTCTTCATCCCCATCGCGCGCGCATACCCCGGCGCATACGCGCCAACGATGTACACTGCGGCTGTGTGCATCTCCGCAATGTGCCCGCACGAAATCATCGAGAAGGCGTGATACGGATGATAACCATAGTTATAGCGATACTTGTTCACGTACTCGGTCTTGGAGCAAAAGTACTCGCCGTACTTGTCGAGATCGGGCAGGATGTTGTGATAATCGTTTTGGAACAACTCGTACAGTTCGCGGTACGATGGAAACTCTTCGTCGTGGAAATAGCCGTTGCAGATCGAACTGCAAATGATGACGCCGTTATCCTTGAGCACGCGCTTGTGCCGAATGATTTGCGCGGCAATCGCCTGCATCATCAGAATCGGATTCGTCCCGTGCCCATTGCCGTAGTGAAAATTCTGCGGCATCCCAAACATCATCACATCGTATTTTTCTTGCGCGAACGGAACGAACGTGCGCTGGTTCGCTGCCTTCCACGACAAAGGTTGAATCTCGGCACCATAGCCGGAGAAAATCGCGATTTGGCGCGCGTTGGTGTCGAGCACCGCATCGCACATGAAAAACTTTTTGCCCATCTTGTTTTCCATGTGCATGCCGATCGCATTCATCTTTTGGCGCATCATGCTGTGTGCTGAGACCGGTGTAAAATCGGGACCGTGCATGACGGCGGGAATGTGATGTGCCGCAATACATTTCCAGTGCGTCAATCCCGTGGCGATCATTTTGTAGCCACCCGAATAACCGGCGTACGGATTGCCAACCACGTGCCCAATCAGAATCGGCACATCCGATTCAAACACCTCACGATTCATGATGACACGGTCGCCTAGTTCGTCGTAACCCAGGTCAACGAGATTGTCCCAGTCTTCGGAATCGTGGTTGACGATTTGATGCGTTGGCATAAATTCGCGATAGAGCGGGTCGCCGATCAACGAGCGAATTTCTTCGTCGGTGTTTTTGCGATGCAAGCCGTTCGAGCAAATGAGTTTGATGTCGCGCTTGTTCACCCCCGCTTTGAGCAACTCGGTGACGATGATTGGAATCGCGGTCTTGCGATGCGAGTTCGCTTGAAAGCCGCCTTTCACTTTATCTGGAAAACTGATGGTTACTTTCGACCCAGGTTTCGCGAGGTGCGCGAGCGGCGGCATTCCAATCGGATGAAGCACCGATTCGCGTGTCGCGGCTTCCACGTCTGGCAAGTACGGCGGGTCGGCGACCGTTTCGCCCGGAACGAAAATATCCGCCGAGTCCGGTAGTTGCACCGCGAGTGTTCCTTCGCCGTATTCAAATTGCACGGTTTTCATTGTGTCTCCCTTGGAAATGGGACGCGGACACCTGCACTTGCGTGCGGTGCAAGTGTGAACGCGGATGAACGCGGATTAAAATAATAAAATCTGCGTTTGTCTGCGTTTGTCCGCGTCCCAAACATTTTCACGCGAGATACTTGGCGACAATCGCGTTCAACTGCGCGACGTTGAAACCGATCTCGCCGGTGAATTGCGTCAGCGCGACCAAGCCGCCGTCAATCGTCGCAATGCTTGCAATCAGCGCCGCATTTTCTTCTTTCAATCCACCGCCGTAGACCACCGGAATCTTTGCGCCCAGGTTTTCGAGAGCCACGCGTTGAATGAACGCCGAGACGAACGCGATGTACTCCTTGCCCGGCGGCACCTTGCCGGGACCAATCGCCCAAATCGGTTCGTAACCGATGACGATTTTTCCATTGCGAATGAACTGCTCAGCACCCTTCAAGTCATTCACCACTTGCGACTGCAAAACACGTTCGATGCGCGGTTGCTGTTCTTCAAACGTTCCGTCACCGCGCTCCTCCGCCGATTCGCCCACGCACATGAGTACGCTCAAACCGGCATTCAACGCGCATTGCACTTGGTCATGAACGAGTTGGTCAACCGTTGACATGGCACGCACACGCGCCTCGGTGTTTGTGGCAATCGAGCCATCGTATGCGCCGAGGATTTGCGATTTCGCGCGGCGTTCTTCCGAGTGTCCGATAATCGCCCACTGGCTCCCCAGGTTTGCCGCGGCGATAGCGGGCACACTCGTCGTGAACGCGCCAAAATTTTTGCCGGGGCGAACATCGTCCCAGTGTACACCTTGCACACCAACCGCTAACATCTTGCGTCGTTCCACCGGAAACTTGGCGAGGCAACGCGCGGCGCTCGGCACGAGTCCTTCGGGCAAAAGAAAAGTCAACGCGAGATTTTCGTGCATGCCCAATCCCAGTTCAACCGACTGGGTGATGACCGATTCGATCCACGCAATCGGATCGTCCATTGGGCACACGCCGCCGAGTTTACGCGGCACGTCAAAGCGTTTCAGGTTCACAAAAATTTTTTTCATGGTTTCCTCCTTTTGAAAGGCAATGCCACCCTCGTTAGACAACTTTCGTCAGCGGGATGCCGGTGATCGCGGCAAATTCTTCGAGATCGGCGACAAGGTCGGCGTATGACATCGCGAGGTGATGTTCCCAGCCACCGTAAATGAATTCGTCTAGAACACGTTTCACTGGCGCATCTGTCTTGACCCAACTGAGTGTGCCGCGAATGAACATCTCCGTTGGCAGTGCTTCGCCGGTTGTGGTGAAGAGACGTAGATGCTTGCCATCATTGCCCAAACGCGTGAGCGTCACGCGACCCGGTTGCAGACCAAAACCAACCGTCAAGCCGCGATTCATCTGAAAGTGGGTGAAGAGATGTTTGCGCGTTGCCGCGAGTCGCAATGCCGCGCAGCCATTGTGCCACAGCAACAGTGCGTTTTTGTCGCGATCGATCGCGGAGACATCGGACAAGAATGGAATGCTATTCGCCAGTCGTTGAACGATCAATGACGTGAGCGCGCCTTCGAGGTCGCCTTCGCAGCCGCCGGGAATCATGTCGTCGTTCATCAGCGCGACGGAAGAACACGCGGCGACGCCATAATCGAATGGAAATTCGGGCCAGCACTTGACCGCGAGCGCACTCGCGTTCGTCTGCTCGGCGACCTGACGCATCGCGAGATACGCGCGCGCTTGCAAGTCTTCTTTCTCCGGCGAAACCTCGGACATGTCGTCGAGCATTTCGCGCACACGCACTTTGGTTTCGTTCACTTGTTTCGCCGGCAGATCGCGCGCGATGCTGAACACATCACCCAAGCCGACTGCAACGACTTCGACGCCGAGTTTCGCGCGCAGTTCCATCTCGTTGAAGGCGAGATCGAAGAACCCTTGCGCGCGCGTGCCCAGCATCGCAATCTTGGTGCGGCGCAATCCACGCACGAGACCGAGCACGCGTACAAATCGTCCCATCTCTTCTTGAAACACTTGATCGCCCGGATTCGCAACGAGGTAACGAAAGGGACGACCGATCTTGAAGAAATGACTGGAATTGACATTCAGCCCAACGAGCGAGTTCAAACGCAAACGTCCGCTCGTCCAATCCGGCTCCAGCGGCGACCATAGGATGAGCGGCACACTGAAACGATCCGCTAATTCCAACGACAAGTCGCCCATCGTGAACGTACCATTTTGAATAATGAGCGCGTCGATCTGTGCCTGCTGGAAAAAGTTGATCGCTTGCGGGATCAAGCCGGGAGTTGGATCGTCGGGGTTATCCAAAATCAAATCGTCGGGCGCAATGACGTCAACATTTGGAAACTGTTTCAACGCCGCAACGGAGCGATGGTAAATGTCGCGCGCCGCTTGATAATCAAACCGACTGCGCGCAATGCAAGCCAAGCCAAGTCGCAAAGTGGGAAAGTGGGTCAAGGTTAACGCCTCCTCTAAAAATGTTTATGGCATCGTCTGTAAACCGCCAATTATTCAAGGAGTTTGAATAATTAAAGCCGGTATTGACAGGCGGACAATTCTATTATACAATAGAATCGAGAATTATTCAACAAGGTTTAATAATTACCGATGACCGAAACGAATTCTCTAGGACGTAACGTCAGTCTGGTCAAAGAGCATAACCTCCGCGCCCTCTTGCTGCGTTTGCTTTCCGAGGGTGCGCTCTCGCGCATCCAACTCGCCGAAAAGACCTCGCTCTCCGCGACCGCCATCACCAATCTGGTTGATGACTTGTACAAACAGGGTATCGTGCGTGAATGCAATAGCAAGCAGTTTGTGGCAGAGCGACGGGTGGGCAGACCGCGCGCGAAATTGTGTTTGGTGCCTGACGCCCGTTACGTGCTGGGCGTGCAGATGCGCGTCGGTGTGTTTCGCGTGGCGCTTGCCAACCTGCTGGGCGAATTGGTGGACTATACCGAAACACCTTTCTCGAACGAAACCCCGGCTTTCGATGTGATTCAATGCGTCGCCGAGAAAATCGAGACGCTGATTGCAAGTCATCAGATCAAGCGCCGTAAGATTTTGGGTATCGGTGTGGGCGCGTCCGGCTTGGTTGATTATCACACCGGCGTCAATCTCCTGGCGGCGAACTTTGGATGGCGGGATGTTCCCATCCACGAGTGGTTGCATGCACGACTCAAATTGCCCATTGTTGTTGATAACAACGTGCGCTGCATGGCATTGGGCGAAGCCATGTTCGGCGCGGGACGCGGTGTCCGCTCGCTGGTGTTTGTGTACGGTCGTTTCGGCGTTGGCGCGGGCATCGTGATGAATAGCCAAGTTTTACGCGGCAGTGGTTTAGGCGCGGGCGAAATCGGGCATACGATTGTCATGCCGCGCGACGGACTGATGTGTCGTTGCGGTCAGCGCGGTTGCCTGGAAACGCTCGTATCGGAACCCTCCCTGGCGCAAAGCGCCGGGGACCTTGTGTGCGCGAACCCCGCGAGCCAGCTCGCGACGATCTGGCACACCGAAACGAGCGTCCGTCCGATCAAGCGTTTGTACCTCGCGGCACGTGCGGGCGATCCGCTCGCCAAGCAACTGGTTGAGACGAGCGCAAACTATTTGGGTCTCGCATTGACGAATCTCGTCAATCTGATCAACCCCGAGTTGATTCTCCTGGGTGGGCTTTTTAGCGACGAAGCGGATGTGATTTTACCCATTGCCAAAGCGACGATGCAAGCGACGGCGTTTGGTGGCATGGGGCAACAAGCGCGTTTGCAAGCGACCACCTTCGGCTGGCAAGCTGGCATGGTCGGTGCGGCGGCGTTGGCGCTGGCGAAATATCTTTATCTGAATCCTGAGGAAGTCTGATGTGGTGACGCGCGGAGAAATGTTTCGCGCGCCACTTGTCTACTTCCGCACCATCCTCACGCAAAGAAGCAAAAACGCAAAGAAAATAATAAATAACGAAGGAGATCGGGATGAAATTCTTTCTGGATTCTGCGAAAGTAGATGAAGTCAAGTATGCGCTCGAAATGTGGAACGTGGATGGCGTGACGAGTAATCCGCGTCATGTGCGAAACAGTGGCAAACCATTTCTCACGGCGATCAACGAAATCGGTAAACTGCTCGCTGGCACGAACAAGACTTTGTCCGTCGAGGTGAATCCGCACTTTACAGATGCGGAAGCAATGTTCGAGGAAGGTATGAAACTCGCGGCGATGTCGCCCAACTTTGTGATCAAGATTCCGGCGACCGAAGCCGGCTTCAAAGCGCTGTGGATGTTGCGCCAAAAAAATGTGCGCGTCAATCTCACGCTCGTTTTTTCGGCGGCGCAGGCGCTGCAAGCCGCGCGACTCGGCGCGACGTACATGTCGGTCTTTGTCGGTTGGAAGGAATCGAACGGCGAAGAAATCTCACAGATGGTCGCCGAAATTACGCGCATCTATCGCAACTATGATTTCAAAACGGAGGTGCTCGTCGCGGCGGTTCGCAATGCGCGCCAGATCGTCGAAGCTGGAATCGCCGGCGCGGACATCGTGACCGCTGGGTTCGACGTGTACAAAGACGCGTTCGATCATCCGTACACGGCAAAGGGATTAAAGATATTTAGCGAGAGCTGGGACGCGACACCGTATCAGTAATTTCTATGACACCATCCGCATTCCACGTGATGCTCAAGCCGCGCGGCGCGATCTGTAATCTCGATTGTCGCTATTGCTTCTTCCTCTCCAAGGAGCGGTTGTATCCCAATAGCACATTTCGAATGAGCGATGCGCTCTTGGAAGATTACACGCGCCAATACATACAAGCCCAGCGTGTGCCGGAAGCGACGTTTGCGTGGCAAGGCGGTGAACCGACGCTGATGGGATTAGATTTTTTCCGGCGCGCGGTCGAACTGCAAAAGCAGTATGCCAAGCCGGAAATGACCATTCACAATGCGTTGCAAACGAACGCGACGACGCTCGATGACGAATGGTGCAAGTTCTTTCGCGAAAATGATTTCTTGCTCGGAGTCAGTCTCGATGGTCCGTGCGAACTTCACGATGCGTATCGCGTGGACAAAGGCGGCGCGCCAACGTTTGACCGCGTGATGCGCGGCATTGAATTGCTGAAACAGTATCGCGTCGAATTCAACATCCTCACCACCGTTCACGCCGCCAATGCCGAGCATCCCTTGCAAGTCTATCGTTTTTTGCGCGATGAAGTCAAAACGCACTTTATCCAATTCATTCCCATCGTCGAGCGAGACAATGCGACGGGATTCCAAGAAGGCGACGAGGTCACAGCGCGCTCGGTGACTGGCAAGCAGTACGGCAATTTCCTGATCGCGATCTTTGACGAGTGGGTGCGCCGCGATGTCGGACGCGTATTCGTCCAACTCTTTGATGTGGCGCTCGGAGTGTGGTCAGGACATCCTGCTTCGTTGTGCATCTTTGCCGATACGTGTGGGAGCGCGCTTGCCATGGAGCACAACGGCGATCTGTTTGCGTGCGACCACTTTGTCGAGCCGCGTTTCAAATTGGGTAAGCTCAGCGAAACGCGGTTGATTGAAATGGTCGCCTCGCCGCAACAACGCCAGTTTGGTTTGGACAAACAGGACACGCTCCCGCGCTACTGTCGCGAATGTTCCGTGCGGTTCATATGCAACGGCGGTTGTCCCAAAGACCGTGTGCTCAAAACTCCCGAGGGCGAACCTGGGTTGAACTATCTGTGCGAAGGATTCAAGGCATTCTTCACGCACATTGATCAACCGATGAAGACCATGGCACAGTTGCTCCGGGAACAGCGTCCGCCAGCAGACATCATGCTCATGTTGGCGCGGCACGAAGTCGAATTGAAACACGCGTTTAAGATGGCGGGGCGTAACTCGCCGTGTCCCTGTGGCAGTGGGAAAAAATTCAAGCAATGTCATGGAGCCGATCGCACCCCATGAAAACGACGACCACGCTGCAATCCCCAAATCCTGGTTCGCTCGCGCACCGACTCGCGTCGTATGCGGCAGGGTCGTTGCGCCCCGATCTCGTTGCCGGATTCACGGTCGCGATGGTCGCTGTGCCGCAAGCAATGGCGTATGCCGCGATTGCGGGCGTCAATCCCATCTACGGACTCTACACCGCGATTCTGCCGGCGATCATCGCCGCGCTGTTCGGCAGCTCACGCCATCTCAACACCGGTCCAACCAACGGTATCGCGCTCGTGACGATTGGTGTTTTGCTGCCCGTCGTTCAACGCGCCGACTATGTCGAATATGTTTTTGCGATTGCTATCCTCAGCGGCGCGATTCGCCTGGCGCTCGGTGTGTTCCGACTCGGCGGCATTATTCGCTATGTTTCCAACTCTGTCCTCACTGGCTTTCTCACGGGCGCGAGTATTTTGATCGTCCTCAATCAACTGGGCAATTTGCTTGGTCTCCCGCGTACGATCTCGCGTGAACCGTTGAGCATTCTCCTCGATGCGCTGCGCGATGTGTTCTTGATCAATCCTTTCACCGCGATAACCGGGATGGCGACGATAGTGCTGTTGGTCGTGATTCGACAACTCAACATGCAGTTGCCCGCACCTTTACTTGCTATCGTTGGCGCGAGTGTCGGCGTAGAGATGTTGGACTTGAAAGCGCAAGGAGTCGAACTCGTGAGCAACCTGGGATCGGTTCAGGTCATGCTCGCGTTCCATCTTCCGCAAATCGATCCGCAGTATTTGGAAATGCTGGTCGCCGGCGGTGGGGCAGTGGCTTTGCTGGGCTTGGTCGAACCGATGTCCGTTGCCAAGTCGCTTGCGGCGACATCGGGGCAACGAATTGATTCATCACGCGAGTTTGTTGGGCAGGGACTGGCTTCCTTGGTCGGCGGATTTTTCCAATGTATTCCCGCGTCGGGGTCACTTTCCCGCAGCGCGGTAAATTTCAGCAGCGGCGCTCAGACGCAGATAGCGAGTATCTTTTCAGGTGTCTTTGTTTTTCTCGCGGCGCTTGTGTTCGCGCCGTGGCTGGGCTTCATTCCCACCGCCGCGCTGGCGGGCATCGTCGTCGTGGCAGCGGCAAAGATGATTGATGTCAAGCATATCCAATTGACGTGGTCGAGTCATACAACCAGTCGCATTACGCTTCTCGTCACGCTGGTGGCGACGTTGCTCTTGCCTTTGCATTACGCGATTTACCTCGGCGTGGTGTTGTCCATCGGCTTGTATCTGTATGAGAGTGGCAAGATACAGTTGAGTTATCTCATTGAGGATGACGGTCAGTTCATCGAGCGCAGTTACGATGACTTGCTCAAGCACCCCGTTCCCATCGCGATTATTCACGTCGAAGGCACGCTGTATTTTGGCGCGGCGGATGAACTCGAACGGCGATTGGATGCGTTGTTTCAGTCGGGAGTTAAAGTGGTGATTCTGCGTTTGCGCCGAGTGCATCATCTTGCCAGCACCGGCATCATCGCACTCGAGCGGATTGCCGCGAGCGCAAAGCGAAATGGAGCGCGCGTGATTTTATGCGGCGTGCGCACGAACCTGATTGCAACTCTCCAATCCGCCGGTGTGGTCACGCTCTTTGGCAGAGAAAATATTTTTGAAGCGAACGATATGCTTTTTGAATCTACCCGCGCGGCATTGCAGCGAGCCAAGCAAATTCAGGAAGGGGCACATCAATTCATCTCGTAGCGATTGACGATCCCGAACCAATTCGACATGCGTGAATTCAACGCATCGCGCCACTCGTCACATTTTCCGGAGCAATAATCAGTGAAAGCAATTCTGGTCATGTTCGATTCTCTTGACCGACATTTCCTGCCACCGTACGGCAACGAATCGCTTGGCGTCATCGCGCCGAACTTTGAACGGCTCGCGCAACGCACGGTGACGTTCGACAACTGCTACATTTCGAGTATGCCGTGTATGCCCGCGCGTCGCGAGTTGCACACCGGACGATACAACTTTTTGCATCGCAGTTGGGGACCGCTTGAACCCTTTGACGATTCGATGCCGGAGATTCTGAAGAACAATGGTGTTTATACGCATCTGGTCAGCGATCACCAGCATTACTGGGAAGATGGCGGCGCGACATACCATACGCGCTATAGCAGTTGGGAATGCGTTCGCGGACAGGAAGGCGATCCGTGGAAGGGCGAGGTCAAGGATCCAAATATCCCAGAAGTCGTCTCTGCGCATCCGGGCAAGAGTTGGCGACAGGATTGGGTGAATCGCAAGTATCTACGGCGCGATGACGAAATGCCGCAGGTGCAAACGTTCAACCTGGGTCTCGAATTTATCGCGACGAATCGCGAACAGGATAACTGGTTTCTGCAAATCGAAACGTTTGACCCGCACGAGCCATTTTACACTCAGCAGAACTACAAAGACCTCTACCCGCACGATTATCTCGGTCCGCATTTCGATTGGCCCCCCTACGCGCCAGTGAAGGAGACGCGCGAACAGGTCGAGCATCTGCGGTATCAATACGCGGCGCTCGTCAGCATGTGCGATACCCAGCTCGGCAAAGTGCTTGACCGGATGGATGAGTATGATTTGTGGAAGGATACACTGCTCATCGTGACGACGGACCATGGCTTTATGCTGGGCGAACACGATTGGTGGGCAAAGGGAATGCACCCATTTTACAACGAAATCGCGCGCAAGCCGTTGTTTATTTGGGACCCGCGTTGCAAGAAACAGGGTGAACGGCGATCGGGTCTGACCCAGATCATTGACCTGCCGCCTACGCTCTTGGAATATTTTGGTGTGCCAATCCCAAAGGACATGCAGGGTATTGCGCTCAAAGATGCAATCGCCGAGGATGTTCCACATCACACCGCGGGTTTGTTCGGGGAGCATGGCAAGTTCGTTTACTGTACCGACGGTCGCTATGTCTACATGCGCGCACCCAATGCCGAAAATAAACCGCTGTTCGAATATACGCTGATGCCGACTCACATGCGGCAGATGTTCGATGTAAAAGATTTTGAGACTGTCGAATTGGCAGAACCCTTCTCATTTACGAAAGCCGCGCGCGTGATGAAAATTCGTTCCGTGGAACGTCCGCTTAGAGACCCGCTCAACGTCGGCACCGTCCTTTTCGATTTAGAAACTGATCCAAAACAGGAACACCCCATCCACGACCCAGTTGTCGAAACAAAAATGATTGACCACATGGTCCGCTTGATGCGCGAGAACGATGCGCCTCCCGAACAATTCACGCGGCTGGGTCTGACTTTGATTGGCGCGTTTGGTACCCGGCGAAAGGAGATAGCAATGACCCAACCGAGCATCTTTTAGTATTCCGCATACAATCGCAAAAAATTTTTATCAGAGCCAAAGGAGGCGTATGTCTGACCAACCGATTTCACGACGTGAGTTTTTGCGACTCTCTGCCACACTCGCGGCAGGGAGTGTCTTGGCGGCGTGTGCGCCCGCTGCGACGCCGGTGCCAACCGCTGCACCGACCAAAGCCGCCGCAATGTCGGCAACCGCTGTGCCTGCAACAACGGCTGCCGCGATGGCGTGCTCCAAGGGAGACATCTGCATCAAACCCACCTCAGTCAAGTTGCCCAAAGGCGCGGTGACGTTCCGTTTGCTGGATAGCGGCGATGTCAAAGGCGTTTACTGGAAAAAATTCTTCGAGCTGTATCAGAAAAGCTATCCCAACATCACCTGCCAATACGATGGTCTGGGCTGGAACGAAATCGCCAAGATTGTCCCGTTGGGTGTGCAGAACGGGAACGCGCACGACTGCTTTAGTATCCCCCTCGGTATCTCGCCCGCCCAAGCGATTCAAGAAGGATGGATTCGCCCGCTGGACGACCTGATTCCGGACTTGGACAAGGTCAAAGCCGCTTTCCCACCGATGTCGTTCGTCGAAGGCATCAATATGTTTGGCGGCAAAACCTATACGTTCCCCTTGGGCACGAACCAGCGCTCAAACACGATGTTGCTGTTCAATCAGGAGCAGATGCAAAAAGCCGGCTATGACCCGATTGGCAAGCCATTCACTTGGGATGACTTTCGCGCTGCCGCAAAGAAAATCACCGAGCAAGGGGCGGGCAAATACTTTGGCATCATTGACGGTGGGGCGCAACTCCCGCGCTGGGGCTTTTTGATCGGCGACCTAATGCGTCTGAATGGCGGTGTCTCGTACGTGAATGCGACCGGCGCCGAGGGTTTCCTTGATTTACGCAAAGGCGAATACATCTTTACGAACGATAACTACATCGGCGCGATCGAGTTATTGCTCGCGATGAAAGCCGATGGCAGCTTTTTCCCGGGATTCATGTCGCTCAATGCGCTTCAGGCGCGTGCGAATATGGGTCAAGGGAATGCCGGCATGATGTTGCAAGGGTTGTGGTGCATTGATACGTGGCGCGCGGAAAATCCCAACTTTAAGTACGCGGTCGCACTCACGCCGACTCAAAAAGGTGGCGGCACCTACTCGCCCTTGCACGCATCGGCAGGCGGCAATGTCGAGTGGTGGCTTTACGCCAAGAGCAAGGTTCCGGAAATCGTCGCCGATATCTTTTGCCTGCGCGGTACGTTGGAAGGGCAATATGCTTGGAACAAGATCGCCGGCTTGGGCAACCCCGGCATCTTCCCGCAAGCCATCGAGACGGCGTCCGATATTCCATCTGACCTCAAGTCGTTGGAGATGCAGTTCAAGATGTTCCGTGTGGGACCAACACTTGCTGTGCGGAATCCGGACATTGTCAAGGTTGACCTCGAACGCAAAGCTCCTACGCCGAGCGTTGAGCAGGTTATCCAAGGTTTGATGTCAGGTCAGATCACCGGCGTCAAGCAAGCGATGCAAGGCGTCAAGGACGCGTACGATAAAGAACTCGACCGCGCGCTCAAAGCGGCAAAAGACAAAGGCGCGAACGTGTCACGCGATGATTACGTCTTCCCGAACTGGGATTTGACCAAGGATTACACCGAAGCGGACTATAAGGCGATAAAGAAATAGGCATGAAACGTGATACGTGATGCGTGATTCGGGACGCATCACGTATCACGCATCGCCTATCACGCCTCCAATATTTTCCTGTTCGGTTCCGATTCATCCGAGAGAGAAGGAGACTTGCCTATGGAAGCTAAATTGCGCATCGCCAGAAGAGCGTCCGCGACCACGGAGCAGAAAAAATCGAGTTGGGTGCGCCAACTCTGGGACAGGCGTTGGTGCTATCTTTTCGCCGCGCCTTCACTGATCCTCGCCACCATGTTCACGTTCTACCCGATTGTCTCATCATGGTACTTTTCGCTGTTGCAATGGTCTGGGTTTACGGCGGACAAGACCTTCGTCGGACTGGCGAACTATGCGGAACTCATTCAAGACAAGTACTTTTGGGATGCGTTCCTTCGCTCGTTTCAGTTTATGATCGTCGCCGTGCCGATACAACTCATCTTGGCGTTGCTCATCGCCATCGTCCTGAACGACCAGGCGCTCAAGCTCTCACCTCTATTCCGAACCATGATCTTTTTGCCGGTCGTCACGACGGCTGCCATCGTCGGTATGTTGATGACGCTGATCCTCAGCCCATTCAATGGTCCGATCAACGGCGTCCTCCGCGACCTCCACCTGATCACTCAGCCGATTGATTTCTTGGGCGACCCGCAAACGACGCTTTGGACTGTGATTGCGGTTTTCATTTGGAAGTGGCTGGGTCAGCCGATGATCTATTGGCTCGCCGCGCTCCAGACGATTCCGCGCGAACTGTACGAAGCCGCCAAGGTTGATGGCGCGGGCTGGTGGAGACAACTGTGGAATATCACACTTCCCCTCATCGTGCCGTTTGCGATTGTGATCATTCTCGTCACGGCGGTCGGCGCACTGCACGTCTTTCCACTGATCCAAACCTTGACCGGTGGTGGTCCATTCTTCGCCACCGAAGTCATGGAAGTTTATATCTATCGCGTCGCGTTCGGCGGCGAGACGGGCATGGGCACGCCCCGCTTGGGATATGCGTCGGCAGCGGGCGTGTTCTTTGGCGTCGCCGTGATGATCCTTGCGCTCTTTCAAGCATGGGGCGCGCGCAGTTTGCGCGATTTTCGATCGGATCTACAATCGGTGTGAGCAGGAGAACATAGATGGAACTGGCTTCTTTGCGACCCCAACGCACAACTTGGACACAAGTATTACTACGGATGGGGCAAGGCTCCAATCGGCGTGCCACCATTGTGAGTCTCATCCTGATTCCGATCTGCCTGATCTGGATCTATCCGTTTCTGTGGATGATTTCCGCATCGCTCAAGACGAATGCAGAATTTTTCCAAGGCACGGGTTTGATTCCGACGACGTTGCACTGGGACAATTACGTACGGGCGTGGCAGAACGCACACATCGGAGATTATTTCTTCAACTCGGTCATCGTCACCGTCGCGGCTGTGGCAATTGCAACCACAACCGCCGCGATGATCGGTTACGTCCTGGGACGCTATTCGTTTCCTGGTAAGAAACTGCTGATGGGTTTGTTCGTCGCGACTGTGTTCATCCCGCAGGGCTATACGGTCATCCCGATTTTCGAGATCGTCAATCGGTTGGGACTCGCGGATACGTTGTGGGGCGTGATTCTCGCGGAAGCTGGTGGGGTGAACGTCCTCTCGATCTTGCTCTTTGCCGGGTATTTCGCGCAACTCCCGCGTGAACTGGAAGAAGCCGCGCAAATGGATGGAGCCGGATTCTTGCGCGTGTTTTGGTCCATCATGCTACCGCTGTCCAAGCCGGTGATCGCCTCGACGGTCATCTTGCGTTTCATTACGATCTGGAACAGTTTCTTGTTGCCGCTCGTGCTGACCCTTTCGCGCCCAGGTCTTCGCACACTCGCCGTTGGGATCTATGCGTTCAGAGGCGAGTACTATGTGGATTGGAGTGGCATGGCGGCGGCGGCGACGATCAGTCTTTTGCCGGTGATTATCATGTTCATTCTCCTGCAACGCTATTTCGTCGAAGGTATTTCTGGCGCGGTCAAGCAATAGTACCTCCGAATGAAACATTTGTATAACGAGCAAGAATTCTTGGACGCGGACAAACGCGGACAAACGCGGATTTTATTATATTTATCCGCGTTCACACTTGCACCGCACGCAAGTGCAGGTGTCCGCGTTCATCCGCGTCCTATTTTCTGGAGAGATCATGTCCTATAAAGATGCAACCTTGCCGATTGAACAACGCGTAGATGATCTGCTGGCGCAAATGACATTGGAAGAAAAAGTGGCGCAACTGTGTTGTGTGATGCCGCGCATGTTGATCGGTGAACAGGTCCCCGACCCAGCACTGATGATAAAACACATGGCGAATGGTCTCGGGCGGATGGCGCAGTTCTCGATGATATTCGTGGACAACCCGGAGCAAATCGCCGAGTTCGCCAATCGCATTCAGAAATTTGTACTGGAAAACACGCGACTGGGAATCCCCTTGATGTTCCAGAATGAAGCGTTGAACGGATTCGTCGCCGTCGGCGCGACCAACTTTCCCACGCCGATTGCGCTCGCATCAACCTGGGAACCCGAGTTGGTCGAACAAGCCGCGCAAGTGATCCGCGAACAGATGCGCGCTACGGGCGTACACATCGCGCTCGCGCCAGTGATCGACCTGGCGCAAGATCCGCGCTGGGGACGTGGGCACGAGACGTTTGGCGAAGACCCATATCTATCGTCGGCGTTTGGTGCGGCGTTCACGCATGGTTTGCAGAGCGATGATTTGCGCACTGGCGTCATCTCGTGCGCCAAACATTTCCTGGGTTACAGCATTTCGCAGGGTGGATTGAACATGGCGGCAGTACACATCGGCGAACGCGAATTGTACGAGACATTCGCTCGACCCTTCGAGACTGCGATCCACGAAAGCGATTTGGGCATGGTGATGGTGACGTATTCCGAAATCGACGGTCAGCCCGTGAGCGTCAACAAAAATATTTTGCGCGATTTATTGCGCGACACGATGGGGTTCAAAGGTTCGGCGACGTGCGACGGCGGCTCGATTGAACTGACCGTTACGAAACAACATGTCGCCAAGAACATGCAAGAAGCCGCAATCATGGCGATTGAAGCCGGACTGGATGGGGATACGCCCGTCGCCGAAGCATATTACGAATTGGTGGGCGCGGTCAACCAGGGCTTGGTCGATGTGGCGTATGTCGATGAAGCGGTGCGGCGCATCCTGACCATCAAGTTCAAACTGGGGCTGTTCGAAAATCCATTTGTCGATGTGAACAAAGTCAGAACTGCTTTTGAAAATCCGGCACATCGTCAACTCTCGCGTAAATTGGCAGAGCAATCCATTACGTTGCTCAAAAACGATGCGGACTTGCTTCCATTGAAAAACGCCAAGACAATCGCGGTGATCGGTCCTCACGCCGATAGCGTGCGCGATAGCTTGTTTGCCGGGTACACGTTCCCGGCAATGATGGAGATGATGAAGAATTTGCGTCGCGGCGGCAGAGCATCGATGCAAGGTGTGTCGGATAAAGTCGCGGAGCAAGATGACAAGAAAAAGCGTCCCGAATTTTTCGTTGCGCTGGGCGAGATGGGCGACATCAATCAATACATCGAGAAAGAATATGACGCGCTCAGTTTGCGCGATGCAATCGCCCAGCGCCAAGGCGTGGAGGTGATTTACGCCAAGGGCTGTGGCATCACCGATCCATCCAAGGATGGATTTGCCGAAGCGATCAATGCCGCGCAAAAATCCGATGTGGTTGTGGTCGCGCTCGGCGGCAGATCGGGCTGGGGCAAGGAATGCACCTGCGGTGAAGGGCGCGATGCGTCCACCATCGAATTGATGGGCGTTCAGCAAGAATTGCTTCAAGCCATTCACGCAACCGGCAAACCCATTGTGCTAGTGCTTTTCGATGGGCGTCCGCTCGCGATTCCGTGGGCGGCAGACGCTTCGCATATCCCGGCGATCCTTCATGCTTGGTTCCCTGGTCAAGCCGGCGGCGAAGCACTCGCGGATGTTTTGTTCGGCGAGGTCAACCCCGGCGGAAAATTGCCGGTGACGATACCGCGCAGTACCGGTCAGGTGCCGCTTTTCTACAATCACAAAGCGGGCAGCGGCTACCAAACTATTTACACTGAAGGCGTTACCGCTTTCCTGGGTTACGGATACGTCAACGAGTCGAACCTACCCTTGTATGCGTTTGGGCATGGCTTGAGTTACACAAGATTTGAATTCAGCGATTTGCAATTGAGCGCAAAACACGTGGACGCGACCGGTGAAATTGCGATTGCGTGTTCCGTCAAAAACGTTGGCGCTGTGGCGGGCAGTGAAGTGGTGCAACTCTACCTGCATGACTGTGAAGCGCGCGTCACTCGCCCGGTGCAGGAACTGGTGGGATTCAAACGTGTCGAGCTTCAGCCGGGAGAGCGCTGCAAAGTAACGTTCACAGTCAAGATGAACCAACTTGGCTTTTACAATCACAACATGCAGTTCGCCGTCGAACCAGGGAATATGGAAGTAATGATCGGCGCTAGTTCGGCTGATATTCGCCTGAAAGGTGCGTTTGAAATCACCGGCGAAACCGTGCAAGTATTAGGCAAACGCAGTTACCTCTCGCGAGTGCATGTCGAGAGATAGGAATTGACATTGATCCATAGTTCAACGCCGTTCTTATTGCAATACCTTCGCCATATCGTCTTCACCTGTCAATTTATCCGCGAATCACGCGAATCGTCGCTAATTTTGTTTTTTATTCGCGTTATTCGCGGATAGCTTTTGATATTGGCGAAGGCATTGGATTGACGATCAGCATGAGAGCTCGGATCGTAGTTGAGGAGAAATCCCAAGCCCACGATCGTCTATCCGGGCATAACAAAATGGGCGCGTTCGTTCGGAGACAAACCGTAAGGTGTTTTGGGCGAGACCACTTGCCGCTAGTCCGCGCAACACCGTGCCCACCGCGTTGTCGAACACGCGCGCGCTGGTTTTGAAATCGGCAAAGTCGGCGCGAATTTCCGGCGTGTCGGGCAAGGTCGCCGGCAGCAGTGTATATCGCGCATCTTCTTTTTCGCTCGCGCGATGAAATGGGCAATGCGTTTCCTCAAAACCGATGAAAGAAAAAATGGTTGTGGCGGTTCGCTCTGCAAAAATTGAACGGCTGCCGGCGCAACATCGGCGGCGCGATGACTCGCGGTCGGAATCAAGCGATCGTAGCCAGTGATCGTTGGGTCTTGCGCAATGTGCTGCATTCCATTCGAGTTTAGACTAACGCCGAACGACTCGGGTTTTCCGAGTTGAGAAAATCGCACCTTACAATCGAAACCGAATCGTCAATCGCGCTATTTCTTGCTCTTCTTGATGATCGGATGCCGTTCGGCACGCTGGCGTGCCTTGCCTTTGGG
>JACRBM010000090.1 GCA_016219275.1 Chloroflexota bacterium | reverse complement strand
CTATCTTCAACAAGCTTCACAAAATCATTTTCTTTATTGTGTGTGCGGGGGTAAGTCTCCCCCCGGCGCGGGCAAAGCCCGCGCACCCCTCTCTAGAAATGCCACTGTGATTTTTCGCCGCGTCCCTTTGTCGGGTCAATGTGTCTTTTATCTTCAAAGGATGTTCTCGCTTACGCTCGAACATTTTTCTTTCTTGGTGTGTTGTTGTGCTCTTGTTGCTTCTTCAAGAAGGGGAAAGGTGTGGTTTTTTCGTGTCGAGTCGTCGAGCGTGCTCTCGTCCTCGCGGTGCGCTTACCGGACCCCTGGGACGCTACATATCCCGTATCGTCCGTGCTTGCGCGTGGGGTGTTTGTTAAGGTATGCGCGCGATTATCGCACAAGCGGAAAAAAGTCAAAACGGCGAGGCGGGTAAAAATCTGGTCAAAGTTTTTGAACGCGCCCCGCGAATCGCTTTTCTCCCTTCGCATTTTCCTCTATGGTTTTTCTCTTTCTCTTTTTCTTTTTCTCTCTTGCGTTACCGCGATTCTGGTGGGCGCAAAAACTTTGACCAGATTTTCACCTTTGATTTTTCCGTTTTGACTTTTTTCTGGACGCTTGTGCGACCTGAATCGCGCACCTTAACAAATACACCCTACGCGTATAAGCACTCTGGACGAGTCGGGAATTTGTACAGCGTCCCTACGGGGAGTCCGGCTTGCGTGCCGCAAGGTCAGAGGAGCACTAAACCGTCGAGCGTCAGAGCAAACCAGCCACACATCGGGCAACCGTTCTGTGTGGGCGTCCCACTCGTGATTGCAAACGCGAGTACCAGAAAGCAAAGAGAGTCTATCGGTTGCCGGCGTTGACTTGTCCGCCGGTTAAAGACGTGTCACCGATACGATGGCAGACCTGGGAAAATAACGAGAAATCAAAAGGAGGTTTGAAAATGGCAGTTCTAAAAAAGCACGGCGCGGAATTGCTCCGCGTCCGCCGCGAAAAATCTATGGACGACGATCCCGACATTGCCGGGCGAGTTTATGAACGCGCGTACATGAGCGATGGCACAGTCCTCGAAAAGACCACAACCCAGTGGCACGGACGAAGCCCTACGCGCGGAGGATGGAAGATTCGCGGCAAGGTCAAAGCGGGCAAATCGCCCGCCGACATCGCCGCCTATTACAAAGGTAAGGGTTGGGTCGTCGAGTTGATGACTCATCTTTCGCCATCACGTCCGATCATGCAGGACGCGCTCGCGCAACAACGCGAACGGTTCAACGCCGGCGAAAGCGATCAAACCCAGTTTGCTTTGTGACCGTTGGACAGCGAGGACTTGAACGGTGAGAGGCGTTCACACACACAACCGAGGTTTGAAATGTCTGCGAAATGGAATCTACACGACTGGCAAGTTGAATTAGACAACTTGTGTATGACCTATTGGGGCGAAACAGCCGGGATGCTTGAGCCAAACCTACTGCGACACTATTGGGGTTTGTGCATGACACCCCGACAAGCGTTTGACGAAATCGCCAAGCGGTTCAAGTTGTCTGATGAACTGCCCGAAAGCACGTTCGAGTATGAAAATGCGCCCGAATCGAGTGGAGTCGAATCGAGCGCAAACGTTCGCACACTTCGAGAGACACCCGTCATGTGCACGAGCATTATACCCGACCGCGCAAGTTTGAGTCAAGCCGTCAAGAATTTCCGCAAAGCATTTCCGCATCACGCCGAGGATCGGGACCGCTTGAAAACCGCGCAAAAGTTGGTGAAAGCCGGCTTGGTTTATGTGAGCGATCTTCAGGCAAACGCCTACACCATCCCAGGGCAGGGACGTGAGTTCTTCATTGCGAACAAACGCTGCACGTGTGAGCGCAGTTTGAAAAATCAACTCTGCGAACATCGCATCGCCGTTGTCCTGGCGGTGGACGCCGACAAAATTCTGATGGCGAAACGAATGCAACAGCACGAGCATCACGCGATTCAGCACGAAGAACAGGACGCCAGCGACGACGCTCACGCCGAACATGGCAGTTGGTCAGGCCCTATTCTGCACCAATGCGCGGACGGCGAAGTGACCGCGCTCGCACCCGTTGACCCAGGCACGCCGATAGAATGCCCGCGCTGCAAACAACCGTATTGCCCCG
This sequence comes from Chloroflexota bacterium, assembly GCA_016219275.1. Classification (NCBI taxonomy): domain Bacteria; kingdom Bacillati; phylum Chloroflexota; species Chloroflexota bacterium. Next base: position 1,132 of record JACRBM010000090.1, on the reverse strand, counting down.
CGTGTGACCAGGAGTCGGCGCAATGAGCGATCAATCCTCGATGTTCGGTGACACGCACGAAGATTTACCCTTGTTCAGTGGAACGCCGATCCACGTCAAGCCGCAAGCATTCGAGCCGAATGCGTCCCAGGTTGAACAATCCCGCATGGCAACGTGCGGGATTTGTCTTGATACGGGCTGGGTCAAAGCGGACCCGAAGAAAAAGCCAGTCATTTGCAATTGCGCCGCCGGCGATGCGGTCCGCGTCAAGCGTAAAGAAATGGGTATCCGTGACGTACTAGGTGCTCTGCCAGAGAGCAAAGCACTCGTACGGATTCGCCAGAACGCCGCCGGCGCATACGCAGACGAAAACGAAGCCAAAGACGGCATTGAGCGTTTGATCCGCGAGACCACTGGCGCGGATTTGACGCAACTCGAACACGCGCCGCACGTGGACGACTTGACCATCCTCCAGGTCGTCCTGGGTGTGCCGGACAATCTCGTGCCGATGCAGTTGATTCAACGCTACGGTTCGATCTACGGAATTGTTCGCGCACCCAACACGGACCTGTTAGGCACCAAGAGCATGACACCACGCCGTGTTTATCAACTGCGAGCCGCGATGGAACTCGCACGCCGAGCGCGTGAATTTGTTTCCGGCGATGAGGCGATCATTCGCGCCCCCGGAGATGCTGCGCAACTACTCGACGATATGCACCTGCTCGACCATGAGCAAATGCGGGTCCTGTGTCTCAACACTAAAAACCGTGTGATCCGTGTACATCAAGCGTATCAGGGTTCTCTCCACACCACCGTCATTCGCGTGTCAGAATTGTTCGCCGAGCCAATCCGCATCGCCGCCGCCGCCGTCATCATCGCCCACAATCACCCCTCCGGTGATCCATCACCGTCACCAGAAGATGTGGCAGTTACGCGCGAGATCGTCAACGCCGGCAAACTGCTCGACATTGATGTGCTCGATCATCTAGTCCTGGGCGGCAACAAATTTGTCTCGCTCAAAGAGCGCGGCTTGGGGTTCGGATAATGAGCGCCAAGTATCACCCCAACTTGTTCGACAAGTTTCTCCCCAAGGCGGTGCGCGTCTCAAAAGCCTGGTTGCGGAATGCCGACGCGGAAACACGCCGCGCGTTCG
>JACRBM010000089.1 GCA_016219275.1 Chloroflexota bacterium | reverse complement strand
GTTTCTTCGCCTTGCTGGTATGCCGCACGGATTTGTTCGTCAGTAGGTAATGGGGACGGTGTCATTGTCTACAGTATGCCTGATGCATGTATGCTTTGCAATACAAGAGTCGTCCAAGTTTGGTTATGCCTGAGCAGTTACGCTAATTTTAGTAAGCGCCTATCTTCTTGCAGATCAGTAACAACCCAAGTTACAATATCGTAACAAAAAGAGATCTGGCAGGTTGAGGAGACGCCGGCGGGAATGTGATCGCTAGCGCCGGCAGCTGGTCGCCGTTAAGACCTTGTGACGTGCCAAAGAAAAATGGGGCACACTATTCGCGATTTCCGGCATGGCAAAGACATGGTAAGCATCAAGACGATACGCTTGCGCGCCGACTGAGACGTGGCTTTCCTTGCGAAACTCTTGACGAAAAAAGATGCGATTGCCGTTTATGGAAACCTTTGACAGATCAGTCCGAGTACAATATAATCGCGCACGATGGATGCAACCACAATCAATATCGCCGACATCCCGACGACGCTCGTGCGCGATGAATTCGACGCTGACATCGAAAAACATATCGTTGAGCATTACAGCGCGTTCGTCGTGCCTCCTCGATCCGATGCCCTCGCGGTTCGCCTGCACGTTGAACCAGGTCCTCCGTATATCCCGCTCGATATTTCGCCGACATGGCAAATTCACACTGAGCGACACGGCGACCGCATTGATTTTGAATCGTACTATGAAAAAGGGTGGGCAGACCTCGCCACTTGCCAAGGCGAATTGATTCTGCGTCCCCAAGGCACAACCGAGAATTTTCTGCGCGTGTTGTACGCCTGGCGGTGCATGGAAGAGAACTTGCTCTTGTTGCACGCCGCCGGCATCATTTCGCACGGACGCGGTTTTGTGTTCTTCGGTCCCTCGGGGAACGGCAAGACGACGGTCACGACGTTTTCGATGGATCGCACCGTGTTGAGCGATGACATGGTGATTCTCAAAAAACGCGACGACCGTTATTATTTGTACGGTGTGCCGTTTCGCGGCGATATGCCCGAAGCGCCGCGCACGAATGCGTCCGCCGAGTTATGCGGCGCGTTCACGCTCGTCAAAGCGGCGGAGCATCGCCTCGAACCGTTGGCGGCGTCGCAAGCCGTCGCTCAGATGGCGCGCTGTGTGCCGTTCGTGATGACCGTGCCGGCGCACACGCGACGCGTCATGGAAATTTGTCAGGATATTGTCGCGACAGTGCCGGTGCGCGCGTTGCATTTTCGCCGGGACGCCGAATTCTGGAGGATATTGGATGGATTGGAATAAACGTCCGCAACCGCACGCCCAAGTCGCGACGCGGATCGTGGATGGCTCGGCAGTCATCGTGTTGGCGGATTCCGGCGAGGTGATCGTACTCAACGCGGTCGGCACGCGGGTGTGGCAACTCGCCGATGGTACGCGCACGCTTGGCGAGATTGTAACGACGATTCAAGCCGAGTACACCGTGTCGCTCGAACAGGCGCAAACAGATGTCGAAGCGTTCGTGAATAAATTGCTCAAGGCGAATGCGCTGTTATTGAACGACCCAACTACCGAATAGAATGGGCTGTGTGTGTGTGTGTCCGTGTGATTCCGTAGCACAAAAAGAATTCTAACATAGACGAGGCGATTACAAAAGTAGGCACAATTGCCCCATGTCAAAGCACTTGATTTTCTCAAAATAGTATGCGATAATCGCCCCATAGTTGATTCAACTCTGCGAGTAATTCGTTCAAACGGAAGCATTGATCCCTGGTCTTTCGTCACGCGACGGAATTTGGACGCCTAGTACGGGACCGGGAGGAGCGGGTGGCGTATCCGACCGTTTTGTGGTCGGTTTTTTATCATATACGGACGGTGACGATGCCGTTCACATCTCCATTGTTCATGACGGACAGGGAGTCATCGAATGTCTGTTGATGGTCCTTCTGGGCAACCAGAAAGCACGAACGCATACGAACAAATTGTCGCGCGATCGGGCAAGACACATCGTTTGCTCTCGGCGCACTGGGAACTGACCTATCGGTGCAACGAACGCTGTACGCATTGTTATCTCGATGTGTTTGCGCCGAACGCGCCGGTACCCGGCGAATTAACAACCCAAGAATGTTTTCAGGTCATTGACCAACTCGCGGAACTGGGTGCGTTGAACCTCACCTTATCCGGCGGCGAGATTTTGGTGCGACGCGATTTTTTCGACATCGCCGAGTATGCGCGTTCCAAGCGTTTTCTCCTGCGGTTGTTCACGAATGGCATTCTCATCAAAGACCACGTCGCCGATCGGATTGCCGCGCTGCATCCGTACGCAGTCGAGTTGAGCGTCTATAGCACGCGCCCCGAGGTTCACGATGGCATCACGCGTGTGCCGCGCTCGCTCGAATTGACGACGCGCGCGTTGCGTTTGCTGCACGAACGCGGCATACGGACGATCATGAAAACGCCGTTGATGCGCGAGACTGTGGCGGACTTGCCGGCGCTCAAGGCATTGGCGCAGGAACTGGGTGCGCGCTTCAAGTACGACATTACGATCACGCCGAAAGATACCGGCGGCAAGGATCCGCTCAAGCATCGGATGACCTACGATCAGTTGGTCGCGTTGATGCGCGATGAAATTGATCCCGCGTTGTGGGTCAATCGCCAGGTGACGCCCGAAACACGGACGTGTGGCATCGCGTCCAAAGCGCTCGCGCTTGATCCGTACGGGAATGTGTATCCGTGTCTCCAAGTGCGCTCTGCCGCTGGGAATGTGCGGGAAAAATCGGTGCGTGATATTTGGGAACAGGCGCCGCTGTGGCAAGACCTGGGACAGTTGAAACTGGGTGAATTGCCGGTGTGCCGTACGTGCGAGCTGAATACGTTGTGTGTGCGCTGTCACGGGTTGGCGCAAATGGAGGATGGCAGTTTGCGCGCTCCGGCGCTCGTCAATTGCCGCGAGGCGCTCGCGCGGCGACAGGCATTGATCGAAAAAGGCGCGTTACCGCCGGACTATGCGATTCCGGCGCATTTGCGAGAGTATGCGACCCAGGTTCAGTCCGCGCCGATTGCGTTGAGTGAATCTCTGCCGACGAATTTTATTTTATTGTCCGAGGTTATGCCCCCAAATTCTCGGGCGGACGTTGCTTGATCGTGTATAGTCAGTAACGTTATCCTTGACTCAAGTTGTATCCAGTCATCCTGTAAGGAGGAAAAGTATGAACAAGCCAGAAGAACGCAGAATGTCCCAAGCCACGCCGGTGGAAGAGAAGAAGCCGTACGAAACGCCCGATGTGGTATATCAAGCGCCGCTCGAAGCCATGGCGACTGATTGTGGCGCGTCCCCGGGCAAAGCGGATGTTTCTTGCGGCACGGAGTTTAGTTGATCTGTATGGACTGTGGGTCGAACGCCAGCCCGCTTACTGATCCGAATTCAATGTACTTGCGCGATGCTACCGGACTAGTCGGGGACAGTGAGGGGCAGTCCCGCGTAGTGCCTCCATCGCGGTAGAAACTTTTGGCAATGCGGTTCAAAGAAATCGCCTTGCCGATTCGCTATTTCCAAAGGAGGAAATGAATGAGTACTCGACATGCTCGTCTGTTTGCACTTTGTTTCGTTCTGCTCGTGCTTGCTGCGGGATTGATGCTCCAACAGCCGATCCAGACGTTTGCGAATCCTGATCGTACGGTTGATCTCTTTGATACCGCGCAAACGGTGACTCAAAATGGTCTTGGTTCGACATGGCAACGCGTGGTAGGCGGCGCGGACATTATTGGTGCAGAGCGCGAAGTGACGCTCACCGTATTGAATGTTGGTAGTAGTAGTGTAGCCAGTATCGATACCAATGGTGGTGGTTTGGGGCGTATGGCGCAGAGCCAAGGCACAAACGTTGTTGCTTACTCCATCTTCACGTACGATGGCAATGACAACAGCCAAAACATCAACTATTCTGGCTTGGGCAATGTTGACTTGACCGCAAACGGCGACAATGCATTCGTGGCTATTATCCACTCGAATAACTTTAGCACAGCTAGAGACCAAATAACAGTTACGGTCTATAGCAACGCAACGTCTTGCTCATATAGGGTACTCCAGTTACCTAGTCCGCCAGTTATTTCTGGCGACCCTGCTGTTGCGATGGTTTTCCGTTATGTGAACACGAATCAGTTTTCCCAGTGTTCGGGTTTTGCGTCGGCGGCGAACTTTACAAGTGTGAACGTGATTCAAATTCAACTGACCGGTGGTCAGGAAGACAATGATATCGCGCTCGAACTTTTTGAGACGACGCGGTTGGATTATGGCGATTTGCCGTCGGGCCCAGTTGTTTACAATGCGATGACGGTTGGTAGCCTCACTTCCGGCGGTCATGTAATTGGTTCGATTCGTCTTGGGTCACAGATTGACGGCGAAGACAATGGACAACAAAATGCCAGCGACGCCAAGCGTGACAATACGACCCTCACACCGAATGATGAAGACGGTGTTGCCCTTTCTGCTGGACAAACCCAATGGAACGCGGGTGGCACTAATTCAGTAAACGTTGTTGTCTCGGGTGGCAATGGTTGTCTCGTTGCCTGGATGGATTTTAGTGGTACTGGTTTCACTGATCCGGGAGATTACATTGTCCAAAATGTACCAGTGGTGCCGGGAAACAATACCATCAGTTTCAATGTCCCAGGTGGCACTTCGCCGACCGGCGTGTTCTACTCGCGCTGGCGTTTGTTCGAGAGGAACGATGGTGTCGGTCCAGATAATGGCACTTGCACTTACCCGAGTTTCAATACCACCAGTGCATTCTCGGGACGCTATGGCAATGGTGAAGTTGAAGACCATCGCCTCGGTTTCAATGATCCGACTGCGGTAACATTGAGCGATTTGACCGCGCAAACGGACTCGAATCGCTGGTTGCAGTTCAGCGCGTTGGGCGTTTTGCTCGCCGGCGTTGTGGTCGTCGTTTTGCGTCGCAATTAAGTTCGGCGGTAGGTGCTGGGTGCGTTTGCTTTAACGTCAACGAGCAAACGGGAGTGCGTTGCCCGTTTGCTCGTTTCATGTCAAACTGACTGTGTGCGTGTAGCGCGTATCACTCGCGCGCGAATTATTCTCTTTCTAAACGGGCAAGGTTGACGATTGAAAACGATGCTGATTCGATTGGGCTTGTTAATGCTCTTGGGCTTGTCGGCGTGTTCCATTGCCCCCGCGCGTATCGTCGTCGAGTGGACGACGGCGACCGAGATCAATACTGCCGGGTTCAATCTGTATCGCGGTGCGAGCGCGGATGGTCCGTTCGCCAAGGTGAACGACCAACTCATCGCCGCGTCGCCCGACCCAGTGACCGGCGGCAAGTATCGGTTTGAAGATGCGACCGTTGTGCCGGGACAAACGTATTATTATCAACTCGAAGATGTCGAGTTCAGCGGTCGGACTGCGCGGCACGGACCGATCGTCATCACCGCGCCGGGCGGCATTGGGGCAATCGAAATCGCGCTCGGCGCGGGCTTGCTCGTACTCGCCGCGCTTGTTCTGATCGGCATGCGGCGCAAACGCGTCGGGCATGTCGGAGACAAATTTTCAAAATTGGCTTAATCTCAAAGGTGTATGGACTTATGCCTCGCAAGTGGATTCATTGGCTTGTTGTTAGTTTGTTCGCTGGTCTGCTGGGCGCGATAATCGTGTCGTTCGATGCGCCCACGCTGGATGCCCAGTCCGCGCAAGTCGGTGTGCGCGTGCTACAATCCGATACGAACCGTATCGTGCTCGAACTGAATGTGGACGCGTATTCCGTGCGTACTCAACGCGTCGAGTCCGGCACGTTCAGCGTGCTCGCGATACCCGGCTTGGGTCACACCATCGAGCCGGGCAAGCCGCAACTCCCCACGCAATCCGCGATGATCGCGATTCCACCCGGCGCGCAAGTCGCGTTGACGATTACCGCCGACGACGCGCGCACCGACGCGCTCGCGAATCCGCCGTTGCCGGTTCCCACTCAACGCGTCAACGCCGACCCGCGTCAGAGTCTGCCGAGTTATGCCGGCGCGTCCTACGTGCCGGATGCCGCGACCTACTCCACGAACCGCGCGTATCCCGCGTCCGTTGCGCGCGTCGCGACGACCGGCGCGTGGCGCAGTCAACGTTACGTCGTCGTCGAGTTCAATCTTCTGCAATACAACCCCGTCACGCGCCAGGCAACATTTCATCGCCGCGTGCGCGTCGAACTTGCACTCAGTTATCCGCAGGGGCGCACCGCGCAAGCGTTGGGCGGCGCGGTGAATGAAGGCGCGTTCGAATCTGTGTTCCAAGGATCGTTCGCGAACTATGCATCCGCGCGTAATTGGCGCGCGCGTCCCGCCACGACCCAGCCCGCGCGCGCGCCGCGTTACTCTGGTGGACCGTGGTACAAAATCGCGGTCAACGCGGACGGACTGTATCAGGTCACGTGCCAGGATTTACAAAACGCGGGTGTGAACCCCGCGACGCTCAACACGGCGACGCTGCAATTGTTCGACGCCGCGACGGAACTCGCGATCAATGTCGTGGGAACGACGTGGACGACGACATGCGGCGCGAGCAACTATTTCGAATTTTTGGGTCAAGCCGCGACGTCCAGGTATTCGATCACGAATATCTACTGGCTCACCTTCGGCGCGACGAATGGCAAGCGCATGCCCACGCGCGATGGGAGTGTCGCGGGTGTGTCGCCCGGTGTGTTCACCGATACGCTGCACACCGAAGAGAACCATTACTATCGGTCTGCGATTCCATACCAGGATACGGATCACTGGTTCTGGAATTTTATCGCGTCCGGCGCGTTTGCCGATTATCCTTTCCAGGCGAATCGTCTTGCGGGGGGAACCTACACCGGGACGGCAACGCTTCGCTTGGTTGGGTCGGGTGGACTTCCTTACACCGCGCAGGTCTTGGTCAACGGAAATGTGATTTCGAACGTGACGTGGACGCACGACCTGGCTTACACCGCGACCGTGCCTTTTTCGCAAGCATTTATGTTGGCAGGCAACAATACATTGCGCGTTCAGAACAACAGCGCTGCTGGAAAATTTATTGTGTTCAACTCGTTCGATGTGAGTTACAACGCAACGTTAACTGCTGTGACCGACACGTTGCGTTTTCGCCAAGTCGCGAGTGGCACATGGCAATATCCAATCACGAGTTTTACGTCGAACGCGCTCCAAGTTTTCGACATCACCGATCCGTACAGCGTGACGCGTTTTATCAACACGAGCATCACTGGCGGACCGTCCTACACGCTCACGTTCGGCGACACCATCGCGTCCGCGCGCGAGTACTTGGCGCTGGCGAACGCGCAGCGCAAATCGCCGGCGAGCATCACGCTCGACGCGTCGGCGAACCTGGTGTCGCCAAGCAACGGCGCGGATTACATCGCGATTTCGCACAACGCGTTTCTGACGAACGTCCAACCGCTCGTGAATCTGCGCGCGGCGCAAGGACTCAGCACCAAGTTGATTGATGTCCAAGATGTCTATGACGAATTTGCCGACGGGTTGGCAGACCCGCAAGCGATTCGCGATTTTCTCGCGTACGCGTTTGCGAATTGGCAAGCGCCCGCGCCGGCGTACGTGTTGCTCGTCGGCGATGGGCACACCGATCCGCTCGGCTATTGCATCATCGGTTCGTGTCCCACCGAAGGCGCGACGACGCCGAATAGAACCTTCATTCCGCCGTACTTTAAATTCGTTGATCCCTGGATTGGCGAAACTGCGAGCGACAATCGGCTTGTCACTTTTTCGCCGACGAACACGCTTCCCAGTCTCGCGATCGGGCGCTTGCCGGTGAACAACACGACCGAAGCGGACGCGATGGTGAACAAGATCATCGCGAACGAACAAAGCCCGACGTTTGGCGGTTGGCGTGGCACCATCGCGTTCTTGTCCGACAATACGTTCAGCACGAGCGGCGCGATGGATGGAGCGGGCGATTTCTGGGCGTACTCCGACGAGGTCGCGAGCAGTTCGCAACTGATGCCATTCTCGTTCATCGCCGATCGCATCTATTACAATCCGTGCGATCCGAACACGTACGCGTACTGCGCGCTGGCGAATCCGCCGTACACGCCGTACACGACGACCGCCGCCCTCAAATCGGCGTTGAACTCGAGCGTCAATGATGGTCGCTTGATTCTCAATTATGTCGGACATGGTTCGATCATGGCATGGGCGCACGAGACTTTTTTCGCGGCGAGCGATGTGGCAGGGTTGACGAATAGCGGCAAGCCGATGGTGGTCTTGGAAATGACGTGCTACACGGGCTATTTTCATCACAACAATCAGAGTTTTTCCAGTCTTGCCGAGACGAATGTGCGTGCGACGAGCAAGGGCGCGCTGGCGAGTTGGGCGGCGAGCGGGTTGGGTGTCGCGACGGGGCACGACTATATCAACCGCGGTTTCTTCTTGTCCATCATGTCGCCGGGCTTGCATCAGATCGGTCCCGCGACGGTTGCCGGCAAGCAATTCTTGTACACGAATGGCGGCGGCGGCGCACTCGATTTGCTCGACACGTTCAACTTGTTGGGCGATCCCGCCGCGCGTCTCGCGTTTCAACCGAACATGTTTCTCCCGCAGATTAGCAAGTAACACGATCCAGTGGCGCAAATTCCCAATTTGCGATTAGTGGCAAGTTAGAAACTTGCCCTACACGGACTATTGATTTTCATTCGATTGGCGCGTATAATCTGAAATGAAGGTAGCTCAAGTGTCAGCGCGCGTTCTGGCGACAAACGATTTGATCGGCGAACATTTACGCGCGGGGCGTGATGTGCGCTTTACCATTCCAACCGCGAGCATGTTGCCCTTGCTCGCGCCGGGCGATGCGGTTATCGTTCAACCGCTCGCCGCGCGAGCGGTGCGCGTCGGCGACATTATCGTGCATCCCGTTAACCATGTGTGGTTGGCGCATCGCTTGATCGAACGTCGCGTTATCGCGGGAGAAGATTGGTTCGTTACCAAAGGCGATAATCAACCGGTGGAAGATCGCGCGTGGCAACCTGGGTCGTATGAAGGCGTGGTCGGCGCGCGCGCGCGCGATGGACGCATCAAGCATTTGCGTTCGACGCGGATTCGGATCCTGTTCCAGGTCATCGCGCAATGTTCACGGTGGCAAGCGCAATCCGCCGGTGTCTCGCGTAATTTGGTTCGGCGCATCATGCGTCGAGCATGTCGCATACTTGTTTTCGCCATCGCGTCCCTGGCGTGGTGGATGGCAGGGTAGGTTCGGGTCTATGGAAATCATTCGGCAAAAATTTTTATTCCTGTGCTGGGTCGGTCTCGTCGCGATTCTTTTTACGGCTACGTTCGCGCGCGTCTCGGCAAATGTCACGTTGCAAAAATTTACGGCGACCGCTACCAGCACCAAGATTCAACTGAATTGGACGACGGCATCTGAAACCAACACGAATGTATTCAATGTGTTGCGCGCGGACTCTCAGAATGGCACGTTCACGAAACTTAATGGTACCAAAGCGATTTCGGGGTGTCCACTTGGCTGCATTACCGGCGGTAGTTATTCTTACGAAGATACGACTGTGGTTCCCGGCAAAACGTACTATTACAAGATTGAAGCGGTGAGTTCGGGCGGCACCCAACAATCAGATGTTGTGCAAGCCAAGATCACCGCGCCAACTAATACACCCGCGCCGACCGCGACCAAGACGAGCACGCCGCTACCCACTGCGACGAAAACGAACACGCTCGCGCCGAACGCGCCAACCTATACGCCCGCGCCGACGAACACGCCCACGCCCATTCCCACCGCGACGAACACGCTCGCGCCGAACGCGCCGACCTTTACACCCGCGCCCAAAATCCAAGCCACGCCGACCGCGCCGCGCGTTGCCGTCGCACCCAAACCCGGCGCTTCGCCCGCGCCCAGCGTTCCACCGGCGGTTGCCAACAATTCCGCGCCGGCATCCGACCCTGCGCCGGTCGTGATCGTGCCCAACCCTGCGAGCGAGCTGGTCGAGGAAGAGGAAGAAGAGATCGCGACCGAGACAATTACTTCGCCAGCGTGGAAACCGCTCGCGACAGTGGGAATGGTCCTCGCGTCCGGAGCATTAGGATTTGGCGGTATCATCCTGTTTGGCATCGCGGCGCTCGTTTTCCTCCGCGCGCATTTGCGTTGATGAAGATCCTCCTTTGTTGCGCGTGGCTGGCGCTTTTCCTCGTTGCGTGTGCGCCAACCATCGCGCCGGACTCTGCCACGTCTGCACCCGGTACTACGTCCGCACCCGCACCCGTCCTCCCGACGGTTGCGCCGCTCACTACGCCGCGCTATAAAATGTTCGTCACGACGGACGGCTTGTATCGCGTGACCGCGAGCGCGCTACGCGACGCGGGCGCGAACCTCGATACCCTCGATCCCGCGACGCTCCAAGTTTTTTCCGGCGACCGCGAAATTCCGATTCGCGTGCTGGGTGACAAGACGAATTTCACGCTCGACTGGTACGGCGTGGCGAGTCGTTCGCCGTACTCGGCGTTCAATGTTTACTGGTTGACGTGGGGCGCGCATGCCGGCAAACGAATGCGCGAAAGCGTCGCGCCGGCGTCGAGCGTCGCGCCCAAGGATGCTTTCACGGACGCGTTGCGTGTTACAAAACCGAATCTCTACGCGATTCAAGCCGGCGCGTTGAACGACCGTTGGTTTTGGCAAACGCTCGTTGCGCCGTTGACCACCACCGTCGCGATTACACTGCCGAACGCGCTTGCCGTATCGGCGCGCGCCCAGGTCAACTTGTGGGGCACGACCCAGGATGGTGCGACGCCCGATCATCACATCGCGCTCTTTTGGAATAACACACGTGTCGCCGACGACAAATGGGACGGGCAAGGCGCGCACACGATCACCGCGACGATTCCCGCGAACGCAGTGAAACCTGGCGAGAACACCTTGCGTCTCACCGCGCCCGGCGACACACGCGCCCAAGCCGATATCGTACTCTTGCGCGGTGTGGATGTGACGTATACGCGCCGGCTGACCGCGCAAGCGGACGCGCTCGCGTTCGAACCCGGCGCAGGCGCGTTTCGCGTGGATGGTTTTAGCGGCGATGTGGTGGAGCTGCTCGACATCACCGATCCGAACGATCCGGTGCGCGTGACGAATCCAACGCTCGCCGCGCGCGCGTTGACGTTTGGCGCAACCGCGGCGCGACGCTATCTCGCGGTGGGACCGAACGGACGGCAAACGCCCGCGCGTCTCGCGCCGATGTCGAATGTGAATTTACGCGCGCCGCAACAACGCGCGGATTACGTCATCATCACGCACGCTTCGCGCGATTTCGTCGCCGCACTTCAGCCGCTCGTCAAGTATCGCGCCGAGCGCGGCTTGGCGACGATGCTCGTCACCGTCGGCGACGTGTACGATAATTTTGCGGGCGGCAACGAAACGCCGTACGCGATACGCGATTTTCTCCGCTTGACGCAGAGCGATTGGGCGCGCCCCGCGCCGCGCTTTGCCTTGCTCGTCGGCAAAGCGAGTTATGATTATCGCGATTACTCGAACGGCGCGAATAAAAATCTCGTGCCGACCTTCGTCCTCGATACGCCTAATCTCAACGAAGCCGCGAGCGACAACTGGTTCGTCGTCGGCGATGAAAAAACCGGCGCGCCCGCGCTCGCGCTGGGGCGCATCCCGGCGAAAACATCCGAGCAAGTGACACGCGTCGTGGACAAGATCATCGCATACGAGAACAGCAAACCAGCGGATTGGCAACGCCGCGCGTTGTACGTGACGGACGACAAAGAGTTGAGTTTCGCTGACATCGCGAATGAATTAGCCGAGACCATACCGAGCAACTTCCAAGCGCAGAAAGTTCATCTCGCCGAACGCAAAGGCGATCTCGCCGCGGCGCGGCGCGACATTATCGCGCAGTGGAATCAGGGCGCGTGGATGCTCAGTTACATCGGGCACGGTTCGGTGGACACCTGGGCGGCGGGCCCGCTGTTCAGCTCCGAAAATCTCAAAGAGATCAAGAACGGCGAACGCCTCCCGTTGCTTATCACGCCGACGTGCCTCGACGGCTATTTCTATCATCCACAAAAAGATTCGCTGACGGAAGACGCGTTGTTCAAAAATGACGGCGGCATCATCGCCGGCATCGTACCGACCGGTTTGTCATTTCCGGACGCGCAACACGAATTGATGGAAAAGCTGTACGCCGAGTTGTTCAAGCACAATACCGCGACCTGGGGCGAAGCGTTGATGCGTGCCAAACAAAAAATGCGCGGCGACTTGCCCGAGATGCGCGAGGTGATTGACACATTCGTGTTTCTCGGCGATCCCGCGTTGCGCGTGATCTTGAACAAATAACATTTTTCGGTGACGGCTCATCCGTGCGAAGGTTTGAAGACGCAATTCCTAGGAATCGAATTTGCTGTCGTCGCTCAATCCCTTGGAAAAATGATTAACAACCTTCGCACGGATGGATGAGAGATACTTTTTCCGAGCGGAGCAAATTCCGATGATGACTCCTGCCCAGCGCCAGGATGTCGAGCACTTTGATCGCTACTGGCGCGACGAATTCCAAGCCGGCAAACGCGATCTGCGCGTGGCGCCCGATGAAGAAATCTGGCGGCGCGATTTGGGTTACGCGCGTCGCGTCGCGTTCGAGTGGCTGGGTGATTTGCGCGGCAAACGCGTCCTCGAACTGGGTTGCGGTTCCGGCGATAATACCGTTTTGCTCGCGCGTCGCGGCGCGCGCGTCGCCGCGTGCGATCTCGCCCCATCGGCGGTCGCCATCACGCGCGAACGCGCGCGCGTGAATCGTCTCGACACCGCGTTGAGCGCGAGCGTGATGCTCGCCGAAACGCTCGCGTTCGAGAACGAGACTTTCGATTGGGCGGTCGGCTTTGGCTTGTTGCATCACGCGGACCTCGCGCCGCTCGCCCGCGAAGTGAAACGCGTGCTCCGGTGCGACGGGCGCGCGCTTTTCTTCGAACCGCTCGGCACCAATCCTGTCTTGGAATTCGCGCGGCATCACTTGCCGTATCGCGACAAGCATCACTCGCAAAACGAACACCCACTCCGTTATACGGATGTGAACACGTTCGGCGCGATTTTTCGCGCGATGCGCACGCGCGAGTTTTATCTGTTCTCGATGATTACGCGCGCGCTGGGTAATGAAACGTCGTTTCCCCTCTTGTCTCGCCTCGACGAATTTTTGATCGCGCGCGTGCCGGCGGTGCGCGCGTGGTGTCGTTACATCCTCGTGGAGTACGCCGCGTGAGCGCGCTCGACGGGGCGCTCGCGTTCGTTTTGTGGTTGTCGGTTGGCGAAGTGGTGTACGCCTACGCCGGCTATCCGATTTTGCTCACGCTTCTCGCGCGGGTTCGTCGCCGTCCATTGCAGCGTCAACCGATCACGCCGCCCGTGTCGCTCATCATCGCCGCGTATAATGAAGAGGCGGTGATCGCGGCAAAAATCGAGAACGCGCTCGCGCTCGATTATCCGCGCGCGCGGCTCGACATTCTCATCGCCGCGGATGGCTCGACGGATCGCACGTGCGAGATCGCGCGCGCGTTCGCGTCACGCGGTGTGCGTGTGTTGCACGAACCGCCGCGCCGCGGTAAACTCGCGGCGATGAATCGCGCCGCGCCATTTGCAACGGGAGATATTCTCGTCTTCTCCGACGCCAACGCGATGATGGAGCCGCCGGCGTTGTGCGCGCTCGTCGCGAGTTTTGCCGATCCGCGCGTCGCGTGCGTCGGCGGTGAGAAACGCATTCGCCGCGCGGCGAGTTTGCAAGCGCAAGGCGAAGGCGCGTACTGGCGGTACGAAGCATATTTGAAACGACTCGATTCGGAGGTCAACACGGCGATTGGCGCGGTCGGCGAATTGTTTGCGATTCGCCGCGATTTATTTCAGCCGCTCGATACCGATTTGCTCATCGAAGATTTTGTGTTGACGATGCGGCTCGCCGCGCGCGGGTGGCGCATCGTGTACGAACCGCGCGCGGTGACCTGGGAAGAGGCAACGCCATCGCTGCGCGGCGAGTGGCGACGGCGCGTGCGGACATCGGCGGGCGGATTTCAGGCGATGGGACGTTTGCCGGAAATGCTCGATCCGCGGCGCGGGTTGGTCGTGTGGCAGTACTGGTCGCACAAAATTGCGCGTTGGGTTGCGCCGTTCTTTATGCTTGCCGCGTTTGGCGCGAACCTGGGTCTGGCGCAGTTCGATTTTTACCGCGTGACATTGCTCGCGCAGAGTGTGTTTTATGCGCTCGCCTTGTTCGGTTATGTGTTGCAACGCGCGGGAATGCGCGTGGGGTTGTTCCAGATGCCGTTCTATTTTTGTTTCGCGAACGCGACGAGTCTGGCGGGGTTTGTGCGCTTTGCCACGCGTACGCAACCGGTGACGTGGAAAAAATCGCGTTAAGGTGGGGCGCGCTCCTCGCGAGCGCGTGCGCGCTGTTGCTTTATCTCGCGACGATGCCACCTTCGCTGACCTGGGCGCACCACGGCGCGGATGGTGGCGATCTGGCGAGCGCGATTGCGCGTGGCGCGTTGCCGCATCCGCCGGGCTTTCCGTTTTATCTGCTCCTCGGCAATCTGGTCGCGCAAATCCCGTTCGGCGAACTCGCGTGGCGGCTCAACGTACTGTCCGCATTCTGCGCGGCGAGCGCGGTCGGTTTGACGGTCGCCACCGCGCGACGCATCGGTGCGAATGCCGTTGCCGCGATGGTTGCGGGCTTGATGCTCGCGTGTGCGCCGCTGTTCTGGTCGCAGGCAATCATCGTCGAAGTGTACGCGCCTGCCGCATTGGGCGCGGCATTTTTATTTTTTCTCGCGATGTATGATGCGCCGATGTGGGTGCGCGGTCTAGTTCTGGGAATCGGAATGGGGGCGCATCCGATTCTGTTTTTTCTCGCGCCGTTTGTGAGGCAAGCGACTCGCCCGCCGGCGGGCAAGCCGCCTGCGTTACAGACAATCGGCGGGTTTCTTTTTGGTTGGCTCGCGATGTACGGCGTCGCGCTGATCGCTCAGAACCGCGCGCCGTCGCCGTGGGGCGAGATCGCGACGTTCGATGCGTGGTGGTCGTTTGTGAGCGGCGAACTGTATCGCGGTTTTGTGTTTGCGCTTCCACTTGGGGATGTGCCGTCGCGCGTGATCGCGTTCCTCGCGTTGCTCGCGCAACAATTTACGCCGGTTGGAGCGATGATCGCAATTCTTGGCTTGGTCACGTTGCGGCACACCCAACCAACGTTCGCGCTATCCTCCATGCTCGCGTTCGGACTTGTCAGTTTGTTCGCAATCACATACAATACCGCCGACTCGTTCGTGTATCTCATCGTCGCGTTGCCACTCGCCGCGCTCTGGCTTGCCGCCGGTTTATCACGCAGCACGCATTACACAGCACGCATTACGCATCACGTAATTCGCAATTCGCATTTCGCGCTACTCATCCTACTCCTACCGCTCGCGCAACTCGTTTTCAATTTCGGCGCGATGAACCAGCGCGAGGATCGTACCGCGGTGGAATGGGCGGAGCGCGCGCTCGCGGCTGCGCCGCCTCGCGCGATATTGGTGACCGGACGCGACGCGCATACGTTTACGTTGTGGTACGCGCGTGATGTGTGGCGCGCGCGTTCCGATGTCATCGTGCTCGACCGGGATTTGTGGATGTACGCGCCGTATCGCGCGATGATGACGCGCGAGTTTGGATTGACGGATGATTTGTCGCTCGACCAGGTTGCGCGGGTTGCCGCGCGTCCGCTGGTGAATGTGCCGGATTCGGAGGACCGCTGATGGAAGCGCTTCGACGCGTGAGCATCGCGCTCATTGTGCTGGGCTTTCTGTTGATCGTCGTGTGGGTGGCGCGGGTCGCGTTCGCCGCCCAGTCGTTGCGCGCGCATCTCGCTCAGATGGAAGGCATGGCGCGCCAGTCCGATCTCGCGCCATTGTGCGAAACGATGTGGTCCACACGCGACGATGTGACGGCGCTGCGTCGCGAGGTGGGTGGTTTGGTCGCGCTGGCGCCGTCGTTTGGTTGGTTGCCGATTTTTGGAAACGATGCGCGCGCCGCGCCCGCTTTGCTCGACGCCGCCGACGCATTGACCGAAGCCGGCGCGCGCGTGTGTGAAGCGTTCGCGCGGTCGGGCGTGCGCGATGTGTCGCTGTCGGAGGGCGTGCGCGTGCTCGCGGAAAACCCGGCGCTCCTACAGCAAGCGCACACGCAATTCACCCGCGCGGAGCAGGCGCTGGTGAATGTGGATGCCGCCGCGCTCTCGTGGTTGTTGTCGGCGCGCGTCGCGCAGATTCAACGCGTGGTGCCGCTCGGTCGCGCCGGGCTTGCCGCCGCGTCGTTCGCGCCGACGCTCGCCGGGTTTGATCGCCCGCGCAATTATCTGGTGCTCGCGCTCAACGAGGATGAACTGCGTCCCGGCGGTGGATTCATCACCGGTGTTGGCGAAGTGCGTGTGGACAAGGGACACATCGTCGCGATCACGTTTCGCGATAGTTACGCGGCGGATGATTTCAGCGCGCCGTATCCCGATCCGCCGGAGCCGTTGCGCTGGTACCTGGGAATCGAACAGTGGGTTTTCCGCGACGCGAACTGGTCGCCGGATATGCCGACGTGGGCGCGCCAAGCGATGACGTTGTATCGCGCGAAAAATTTCACGCCGGATGGTTTGATCGCGTTGGATCAACGCGGCGCGCAAGAATTGGTCGCCGGGTTGGGGTCGTTGCGTGTGCCGGATAACGCCGAGCCGATCACGGGCGCGAACGTTGCCGCGTACATGCGCCGCGCGTGGGCGCCAAGCGATGGCAGTTTCACCGGCGCGTGGTGGCTCAAACGCAAATCGTTTATGGGTCCGCTCGCCGATGCCGCGCGCGCGCGCATCGAAGCCGGCGATTACGACAAACTCTTGCTCGCGCAAGCCGTGTGGCGGATCATCGAAGGCAAGCATCTGCAAATTTTTGTTGAGCAACCCGAAGCGCAGGCGGCTCTGCGCGAACAGGGCTGGGATGGCTCGCTCCGCGCATCGGGGGGCGATTACTTGATGGTCGTGGATGCGAACCTGGGTTACAACAAGGTCAACGCGCGGATGAAGCAATCGCTGAACTATCAGATTGATTTGAGTGCGCAGCCGCCGCGCGCCCAGGTGGCGCTGACGTACACGAACACCGCGCCGGCGAATTATCCCTGCCGACCTGAAACGCGGTATGATCCGGTGTACGATCAGATGACGAATCGGTGTTATTGGGATTACGTGCGCGTGTACGTGCCGGCAGACGCGCGTCTGGATGATGCGACGCGCGTGCCGATCCCGGCGTCGGCAACGTGGGATCGTCATGCCGATGCGGGCACGGTGATCGCGCGCCGCGCCGATGAGGGCGACTGGCTATCGCTCGAAGCATTGATGGTGCTCCCGACTGCGACGACGCAGACGCGCCATTTCGCCTTGACACAATCCGATGACGTAGTACAATGGGTCGACGCTGAGGGGCGTTATGCGTTGCGAATTCAAAAACAACCCGGCGCGCCCGATTTTCCGGTGACGGTGCAGGTGCGATTACCCAATGCGGGCGTGTTCATTCAAGCGCAACCATCGCCGGTCGCGGTAGAAGGGGATCGCGTCACCTTCAAGTTCGCGTTGAATCGCGACGTGGATATTCTCTTGCGCTGGAAGAGGCAATGATGAACTGGCGTTTTGTCCGGTGGATGCTGTTGTTGGCAAGTGTAATGCTGTTGAGTGTCGCGCCGACGGTGTGGGCAACGCCCGCGCAGATTCCCGATCGCCAAACGGTGCCGACACGCGTTCGCACGACCCAACCGACGCAACCACCCGCACCCACGCAACGACCCGCCTCGCCCGGACCGGTTTCAGTCCCGACATCGCCATCGCAACCCGGCATCGCGCAAGCAACGGCATCGCCGCGTCCCAGCGATACGGTGGCGCGTCCAACGGATACGCCGCGCGCGACGGCTACCGCATTGGCGAATACGCCGACGCGTACGCCGTCCGGCGTAACGCAATCGCGCACTCAAACGCCGACGGAGACGCCGACGGGTACGCTGACCCCGGAAACACCCGCCTCGTCGCGTGTGAGCGCGTTAGCCAGCGCGACGGCGACCCGCGTGCTCATGAGTGGCGTGGTAGAAGAATCGTTTAGCGCGCCGTTGTTATTGTGCGGCGGCGCTGGCTTGATCGTACTGGGTTTGGTGATGATGTTCGTGCGAGGACGCGTTGCGACGAGTTAGCGCGCAGTGGTGGATGGGCGCGTTGTTTGTCGCGCTGGGCATCGCGATCATCGCGTTTGCGTTAGCGCGTCCCGCGCCGCCGGTCGCACGCGCCACACCGAGCGCGACGCCGGACGTGTTGATTCCGACGCGATCACCCGCCATCGCGCAGGCGACGCGTGTTGCGCCGCCGTCGCGCGTGATTTCGACGAGTGCGACCTGGGATCGCGCGAGCATCTATTGGCAAGGCAAACCGCGTTGGGCAATTGGCGTCGCGGTCGGTCCGCTTACGCGTTATGATGTCTCGGCTTTTTCGTTCGGCTGGTTTCTCGATTGGAACGCGCAGCGCGCACCGCAAAAACCGGCGGGGGTGGAGTACGTGCAAATGGTGCGCGTCAAGGGCGGCGTCCTCGCGCCCGCGTCTGCCGTGATCGTCGAGATCGCGCGCACCCATCCTGGGTCGTTGTGGATGATTGGCAACGAGCCGGATGTCAAGTGGCAGGACAATGTCGAACCCGCGCGGTATGCGCGATTGTATCACGATGCGTACACCGCGATCAAGGATGCCGACGTGACCGCGCAAGTGGCGATTGGCGGCGTCACACAACCGACGCCTCTGCGATTGCGCTATCTCGATGCGGTGCTCGCCGCGTATCGCGACCAGTTCGGTGCGGTGATGCCGATTGATGTGTGGAACGTCCATAATTTCATTCTGCGCGAGGAGCGCGATTCCTGGGGCGTGGAAATTCCACCGGGATTTAGCGACGCGCGCGGGGTGTTGTACGAGGTGGACGACAGCGGCAATCTCGACTTGTTCCGCCAGCAGATCATAGATTTTCGCAAGTGGATGGCGTCACGTGGGTTTCAGAATCGCGCGCTGATCGTTTCCGAGTACGGTATTCCGATGCCGGACGATTACGGCTTTCCAAACGCGCGCGTGTTGAATTTTGTCGCCGGCACGTTCGATTTTTTTTTGAGCGCGACGGATCCCGCCATCGGTTTTGCCGGCGATGATTACAAACTGGTGCAACGCTGGTGTTGGTACAGTCTCGATGATATCAATTACCCAACCGGCAGGTTGTTCGATCCGCAAACTGGTAAACAAACGGAATTTGGGCAAATGTTAGCCGACTATATCGCTCGACGGTTGGGAAAATAACTGCCGCGCAAGTTTCTAGAAAGCTAAGGGGTACACATGTGGACACGGCGAATTGGTTTCGTTCTTGGATTATTGATCGTTGGGCTTGCGTTGCTCGTGCTGACGCGTTGGGATACGGAGGAACCTGTCTTCGCCCACGCGCCGGTCGCTAAACCCAACGCCGCATCAACGATCTTTTTGCCGTTCGTTTCGCAAACGTATACAACCACTCCCGCGCCGCTATGGCGTTTCGGCATTGATAAACTTCGTCGCGCGCTCACGGATTACGATACACAAGACTTGGCGGCGCTGCGGTTAAGTTGGTATGTGGATTTTGGCGCGGCAGGCGCGCCGATCACCGCGCTGGGTATTGATTATTTGCCCATGGTGCGCGTCAAGCAGTGGAAAAAGCTAGCGAATGGAACGCCGACCCTGTGTTGCGTGGATTGCGCCTATTTAACGCCCTATTCCTACACCGTCTCTCTTAGCACGAGCCAAATTCAATCGCTCGCGGCAAGTCGTCCGGGGATGACGTGGATGATCGGCAATGAAATGGAGCGGATTGATTGGAGCGGACTGAACGGTACTTGCGCGGGACAAGATGAAATGCTTCCCGAAGTGTACGCCCAGGCATATCACGATGTGTACACGACGATCAAAAATGCCGACGCGACCGCGCAGGTTGCGATCGGCGCGTTGGTGCAACCCTCGCCCTTGCGGCTCAAGTACTTGGATCGCGTGTGGGCGCAGTACGCGATCAGTTATACCGTGAATATGCCAGTGGATGTGTGGAATATCCACGTCTATGTGTACAACGAACAGAAAGGAAGTTGGGGCGCGGATATACCCGCCGGGTTAACGGAAACGGTCGGTACGGTCTACCAGATTCGCGATCACAAGGATTTCACGAAAGCCGCGACCATGATCGAAGGATGGCGGACCTGGATGAAGAATCATGGTCAACAGAACAAACCGCTGATCACGCCAGAGTATGGTGTTGTGCTTCCCGAATGGGTTCAGGATCCGCCGGGGGTGACCCAGTTTTCGCCAATCCAGGTTCGCGATAGTTTCATGTATCCCTCGTTCAATTATTTCTTGAATCAAACGAACGCGAGTCTGGGTTACCCGGCGGATGGAAATCGCCTCGTGCAACGGTGGGCGTGGTGGAGCATGGATTATGACGATGGCACGTGCGATCCAACCGATGGTTTGTTCTATCCGGATAACAATGGTAATTTGTTCTATTCCGGCATGGGACCCGGCTCGCCGCCGACGAATTGTCCGTATCCAGCTCAGGGAATTTCGCCCTTGGGGGCTTATTGGACGCAATATGTCGGCGCGTTACCGGCGGGCGCAGCGAAACCGTACGCGCCAGTGCAACCGCCGGTCGCGGCACCCCAAGTCGTCGCGTCTACGCCGGTTTTGAACGTTGCGCCCGAATCGGCGCAATGCTTTGCGAGTTCCCAAGCCCGTGCGCGCTTGTTGCAAGCGTTGCCCAGTCGCGCGACGCCAGCCGGTCAGCAAGCGTGGGTGTCAGCGCTTTCCAAGTTAACGCCCGGCACGCGCATCTGCGCGCCGTAATAAATCGTCATGCGAACCGTGTCCGATTTCTACGATTCGGCGCATCGTCCGCCGGCGATGCTCGAGGAATTGCGCGAGGTCGTGCGCTATCGCGATTTGCTCGCGCAACTCGTCGTGCGTAATTTGACGGTGCGCTACAAACGATCCGTCCTGGGTTTAGCATGGACAATGCTCAACCCGCTCTTGATGATGACGATCCTCACTATCGTCTTTTCGAATGTGTTTCGCATCGCACTCGAGCATTATCCCGTCTACGTCTTGTCCGCGCTCGTGTTGTGGAATTTTTTCTCACATGCGACGTTGACTGCCATGTCCGAGTTGGTGTGGGGCAGTGGATTGCTTCAGCGCATCTACGTGCCGCGCACCATCTTTGCGCTCGCGGCGGTTGGCACCGGCATGGTCAACCTGGTGTTGGCATTGGTCCCGCTCGGGTTGATCGTCCTCGTGTCTGGCGTACCGTTGCGTCCCGCGCTCGTTTTCTTGCCCATTCCAATTTTGCTCACGGCGCTGTTCGCGCTCGGTGTGGGACTCGTCCTGTCCATATTGGCGGTGTCGTTCGCCGATGTCGTTGACATTTATCAGGTCGCGCTGACCGCGTGGTTGTACCTCACGCCGATCATTTATCCCAAGGAAATTATTCCCGCGAACCTGCAATGGTTCTTTTTGCTCAATCCGATTTACTACCTCCTCGAAATTTTTCGCCAGCCCATTTATGCCGGCGTGTTGCCCTCGTTCGAAATGATCGCCGTCGCGAGCGCGATCGCGGTGGGCGCGTTCGTGATTGGCTGGTGGTTCTTTGCAAGGAATGCGGATGGACTGGCGTACCGAATCTGAGCGCGACACGGCGATTCGCCTCGACGATATTTCGGTGTGCTATCGCGTGCCGCATGAACGCATTGCCTCGCTGAAAGAACACACGATCCGTTGGCTGCAAAGACGCACACAAACCGAACAGTTTTTGGCGTTGCGCGAGGTGACACTCGACGCGCGCCGCGGCGAGATGATCGGCATCATCGGCAGAAATGGCGCGGGCAAAAGCACCCTGCTCAAAGTCATCGCGCGCGTGTTGCGTCCAACCACCGGGCGCGTTCGCATTGCCGGCGCGGTCGCACCGTTGTTGGAATTCGGCGCGGGTTTTCATCCCGAGTTGACCGGGCGCGAAAACGTTTTTTTGAATGGCGCGTTGCTCGGCTTTTCGCGCGCCCAGATGCGCGAAAAATTTGATCGGATCGTGGACTTTGCGGAATTGTGGGAGTTTATTGATGCGCCCCTCCGCACATTTTCGAGCGGGATGGTGGCGCGCCTCGGGTTTGCGGTGGCGACCGATGTGGAACCGGAGATTTTGATTCTCGACGAAGTGCTCTCGGTGGGCGATGCCGAATTTCAACGCAAATCGTTCGAGCGCATTCTGTCTTTCCGCGCAGCGGGCGCGACGATTCTTTTCGTATCGCACAATCTCGACGCGGTGAAATCGTTGTGCGAACGCGCGATTTGGTTGGAACATGGGCGCGTCGTCTCCGATGGTCAAGCCGGCGCGGTCGTGGATCAATATCAATTTGGCGAGGGAATGAAACCGCGCGCGCGCGGATCGATCGCGCCGGAACAACGCTGGGGCACGCGGCGAATTGAAATCACGGACGTACGAATCAAAGGAGACAACGGCGAAGAGCAAGCCATGTTCGCGACCAGCGATTCGTTGAAGTTGGAGATAGATTATTGTGCGCACCAACCGACCGCCGCACCGACGTTCGGCATAGCGATTCATCGCCACGATGGGATGCATATTACGGGTCCAAACACATCGTTCGCCGGTTTTCCTTTGCCGATGCTCGAAGGACGCGGCACTGTCGCGTTTACGATTCCGCATTTACCGATGTTGGAAGGATTGTATCACATTTCGGTTTCGGCGCACGCGACGGATAATCCGGAAATGTACGATTATCACGACCGCGCATATCCGTTTCGAATTGTGAACGCGGATGGATGTCGCGAGCGGTACGGTTTGGTGACGGTGCGCGGCAACTGGTCTCACATCAAACAGGAACGTTGAGCCAATGCGGTTTTCGGTTGTCGTCTTGGTGTGGAATGGCGCGCGTTTTCTCGACGCGTGTTTGCGCGCGTTGCTCGATCAAGACGCGAGTGCCGAGATTGTCGTCGTGGACAATGCTTCGACCGACGACTCGGTTTCGATTGTCCAAAAATTCGTTCCGCGCGTGTGCTTGGTGCGGAACGATCACAATTTGGGTTTCGCCGGCGGAAATAATATCGGCATTCGCGCGACGACTGGGGAAATCGTTGTTCTCCTGAATCAAGACACGGCAGTCAAGCCAGGATGGTTGCGCGCGATTGCCGATACATTTGCCGATCCTGGGATTGGAATTGTCGGATGTAAGGCACTATACCCGGATGGGCGCGGGATCCAACATGCGGGCGGCGTTGTTCAACCCGCGACGGCATGGACGCATCACATCGGTTGGGGCGAGCAAGA
The DNA here is from genome assembly GCA_016219275.1 of Chloroflexota bacterium. Lineage (NCBI taxonomy): Bacteria > Bacillati > Chloroflexota > Chloroflexota bacterium. Next base: position 8,875 of record JACRBM010000089.1, on the reverse strand, counting down.
CCAGGGTCAGTACGATACATTGACCGAGCCGGATTACGTTACCGGCGCGGCGTTTGGAATTCGGCGGCAAGTTTTGGAACGCCTCGGCGGGTTGGATGAAAAATTCCATCCCGCGTTTTATGAAGAGGTTGATTGCTGTTACCGCGCGCGGCGCGCGGGATTTCGCGTCGTCTATCAACCGCGTGCGGTCCTGGATCACTACGAGACCGCGACGTTGCCAGCCGCCAGCCACGCGCGCGTGCTTGCCTATCATCGCAACCGCGTACGCTTTGTGCTTCGGCATTGGAATGCGCGCGAGTTGGCAGAATTTTTCAGCGCCGAGCACAGGGCAATCGAAATCGCCGGTCTGATTGACGATATGGTGGCGTACTCACGCGCGTACTGGGATAATCTGCTCGCTTATCCGCTCATCGCGTCCCAGCGCAAAAATGATTCGACGTTGGGCGCGCGGCTCACGCGCGGCGAGAGCCGGCATGTGATCGAATCGCTCCAGTCGCTCCGGCAACTAGCGCATTCGCGCGTTGCGGCGCTGATTATGCGACAGTCGGCGTTGGCACAACAAAAAGTTTCTGCGCCGGAGTATTTGCCGGTTTTGCAAAGCGCGTTGCCGGAAACGATTGATCTCGCCGGGTTGTACACGCACATCGAAGATTTGGAAAATCAATCTGCGCTGAAATTGCCCCGCTCGAATTCGCACGTCCCGGTGGTTGGGCGAGTGATTGATGCGTGCCTGGATTTTTGGGCAAGGCAAGTGATGCGCTACTATCTCGAACCGGTGCTGCGGCAACAAACGATTTTCAATTTGCGGACGTTTCGCGGGCTGGCGACTTTAATGCGCGCAACTGATGCCTTGTCACGTCTTCAGCAATTGGACAGCATGGATGAGGCAAGCGTAGCGGATGCGATGCTCGCGATGCTAGATCATGCGGAAACCAGCGCGGAACGGAGCGCCAAATGACAGATGATCAGCGCGGCATTGAGATTCGCGATGCCGAGATCAACGTCGAAGAGATTATGCAGCGCGTACGTGCCCGTATTCGTGAGCGGCGCGCACAAGCGAACGCGCAGGGATTGGAGTATGATGCGTTGGTGGACGCGCGCGCGCCACGCGTTGCCACAGATCAATCGGATGCCGATCTCAGTTATGATTTGCGTCAATTGCAGACCAGCGCGGACGCGATCCTGGTATCGCTGGCGATGCGCGATCGGCAGATACCGTTTTTCAACTTTGTTTTCTATCGTCTGGAAAATTTGTTGCATCGCCTCGTGGTCAAGTACGTGAATCAGATGGCAGGGCGACAGGTGGTCTATAACACAGCGGCAGCGAATGTCATCTCCGTGCTCGTCCAACGACTGGAGCTGGCGCACACCCGCGCGCAGAAACTAGAAAACGAGGTGAGCGCGTTACGCGAGCGCGTGGCTGAACTGGAACACTCGCGTGAGGCAGGTTGAACGCGATGGCGCGCTGGCGAATCGGTTTGGTCGTACCGCGGTACGGACGGGATATTTTGGGAGGCGCAGAAAGATCGTTTCGTATCCTTGCAGAACAGTTGATCGCGTCGGGCTTGGCGGATGTAGAAATCCTGACGACGTGTGCGCGCGATCATTTGACCTGGCAGAATGAATTGCCCGCCGGTGAAACGATCATCAACAACGTGCCGGTCAACCGATTTCCCATTGCGCACGAACTACGCGATGCGGCGCGTTACGAAGCGGTGCATTTGCGTTTGATGCACCAGCAAACACTTTCGCCGGACGAACAGTATGAATGGGTCAGCCAGAGCGCGCACAGTCCAGAACTGTACGCGTATCTTGAAGCGCGCGGACGGTCGTTTGATTTTCTGATCTTTGGACCTTATCTCTTTGGCACGACCTGCTACGGATCAGCGATCTACCCGGAGCGTTCGATCCTCTGGACGTTTCTCCACGACGAAATCTACGCGCGTCTGATTCCTCTGCGCGACATGTATCGCGCCTGCCTGGGCGTGATGTTCAATGCGTACCCCGAATCGCGCTTGGCTCAACGCCTGTACGGAGCGCATCCTGGTGGTCGAGTGGTCGGCGTCATCGCGAATCTTGAATCGGCGCAACCGAATGCGGAACGATTCAGCGCGCGCTATCATTTGCGCGAGCCATTCATTCTTTACGCGGGTCGTTTTGAGCGCGGCAAAAATATCGCGCTACTCGCCGATTATTTCTTGGAGTACAAACGCCGGCGCGGCGGCGCGACCAAGTTAGTATTCATGGGTTGGGGACCTGCACACATTCCGCGCCATCCGGACATTGTGCGTTTGGGTTTTGTGGACGAGCAAACCAAATGGGACGCGTATGCGGCGGCGACCTTGCTCTGTCAGCCCTCGCTCAACGAAAGTTTCTCGATTGTGATGATGGAAGCATGGCAGAGCGGTACGCCGGCGCTGATCCACGCGGATTGTGACGTGACGCGGTACAATGTGATCCAAAGTAACGGTGGATTGTATTTCCGCGATGAGGATGAATTCCAAGCCGCGCTCGATTTGCTTTTGACGGACGATGCGCTGTGTCGCCGATTGGCTGAAAATGGCAAGCGATACGCGCAATCTGAATACAGCGCGAACGCGGTGCTGGAACGATTTGAAATGGCGCTCACACATTGGCGCGCGTTACAATAGAGTTTGGGAATGCAACCGCGCGCGATTCATCAGATTCTTCCATTCTTTGGTTATGCCGATGCGATTGGCAACCTTGCTTTGATGCTTCGTCGCGTGTCGCGCGAGTGGGGTTATCCGTCCGAAATTTTCGCGGAGGTTTGGGAGCCGCGCCTGGCAAAGGAATGTCGTCCGCATTACGCCTATCGTCAGTTTAGCCATTCCGACAATCTGTTGATCCTTCACTACTCGGTCGGCGGACAAGTCAATCACTTCGTCTTGAATCTGCCGGATCGCGTCGTGCTCTATTATCACAACATCACGCCCGCGCATTATTTCTACGCGGTGAACGGCGACCTGGCGCGGCGTTTGGAAGAGGCGCGTCGCGATCTGCCGTTCTTTGTTGAGAAAGCATTTGCGATTGCGGATTCGCCCTTTAACCAACATGATTTGGAGCAGATGGGTTTCCGCGTGCTCGGCGTCGTGCCGCCGATTTTCTCGTTGGAGCACATACCGTCGTCGCGCTTGACCCAGATTGATTTAACCTGGGGCAACTCCGAAACAAGGTGGTTGCACGTTGGACGATTAGCTCCCAACAAATGTATTCACGATATCGTCAAGGCGTTTTATTTTTATCATACCTGGATTACTCCGCGTTCGCGCCTCTGGTTGGTCGGCACGATAGAGGGAATGCAGAAGTACGTGGATGCGCTCCATCGCCTCGTGGCGCGATTGGGCTTGGATGATGCGGTCGTTTTCACGGGACGCGTCGAGACTGTGAAACACTACTATCAAATGGCGGACGTGTACATTTCGATGAGCGAGCACGAAGGTTTCTGTATTCCTCTGATCGAAGCGATGCGCTGTGATGTTCCTGTCCTTGCGTATGCTTCGACCGGTGTGCCGTCCACGTTGGGAGACGCCGGTGTCTTGATTCGGCGAAAAGAATATCCGGTCATCGCCGAAATCGCGCACGAAGTAATCGCGAACGATTCGTTGCGAACGCGTCTAGTCAGTCGCCAACGTGAGCGCCTTGCCGCGTTTGCGCCGGAGGTGGTGCGCGCACTATTTCGTGGGTGCTTGGATCGGGCTTGCAATTTAGGAGAAAGAAATGAACCAAGAACTGGCTGACAACTTGATCGAGATACACGACCCAGAAATCAATACCGCCGAAATTATGGAACAGATTCGCGAACGAATTCGCCGGCGGCGCAAAGAACTTGGGTATGAAAAGCGCGTCTTTCCATCGTTCGGCGGTACGGCTTTTCCCGGCGAGCCGGACGATATTGGTTATGATCCGAATCTCTACCATCATCTTCGGTTAGCCAACGAGACTTTTGCGAACGTAGAAACCGGCGCGCAATTGCCCGCGACGCGCGCGACGCGCATCCCGATTTTTGGATCCGTGTGGCAGCGTGCCCGCGCGTATTTGCATCGGATCGTCCTATTCTATGTCAATCGTTCGATTGAACATCAGGTCAACGTGAACCGGCATTTGATTAGCGCGCTGAATCAATTGACCGCGTTGAGCCAAACCCAACAACGGCAAATCATGGCGCTCGAAGCCGAGTTGAAACAGTTGCGTTCGCAAAAGGATTGAGCGCGTGATGCGGATTGCAGTTGTCGTTCTACGTTACGGTCAGGATGTCGCCGGCGGCGCAGAGAAACTGGCAATGGGTTTTGCCGAGGAATCGGCGCGGCGCGGTTGGATGGTCGAGGTTTGGACAACCTGTGCGCGCAGTCATTACACCTGGGAGAATGTTTACCCCGCCGGCGCAGAAACCATCACTGGCGTTCTGGTCCGGCGATTTCCAATCACCTGGTGGGACCACGCTCATCGGTCCCCGTTGGAATTTTGTCTCAATATTTTGGGGACTCTCCCAATCGCCGATCAACATGCTTGGTTAGAAACCGGCGCGCACAGTACTCCACTTTATAAATATATCGCTAAACATGCAAAAGAATTCGATGCGGTGATTGTTTTACCTTACGCGCTGCCGCTTTCGCATTACGCGGCGTGGTCTGCGCCGGAGCGAACCGTACTGGTACCCTGTCTGCACGATGAACCGTATGCCTATTTGGAGTTTTCTCGCCTCTTGATGGAAAGCGTGAGCGGTGTTATATTCAACTCGCCGGAAGAAAGCGCGCTTGCCATGCAGGTTTTAGGAATCCTACCGCAACATCATGCGGTCTTGGGAGCCGGCGTTGCGTTGACTCCGTTAGTAGATAACGCAAGCGATCATCCGCGCTGTGATCTTTTGTACATTGGACGATTAGAACATGGGAAGAATGTTCATCTGCTTTATCAGTTTGTTCAACGATATGTTGACAACGGTGGTGAAATTCGACTTGTCGTGCTAGGCGATGGACCGGTGAAACCGCCGGTTCATCCGGCGTTCGATTTTCGTGGATTTGTTTCGGAGCAAGATAAAGCAATTGCGTGCGCGTCGGCCTTGGCGCTGTGCCAGCCATCGGCAAACGAGAGTTTTTCATTTACGATCATGGAATCGTGGGCGAATGGTCGTCCAGTTCTGGTGAATGAGGAATGTCCCGTAACCCTGGGGCATGTTCGTCGGTGCGATGGTGGATTATGGTACCGCGACTATGATGAGTTTGTCGGCGCGGTCGAGTGGCTCAAACACAATCCTGGGTTGGCGAATCGAATGGGCAAGCTGGGCAGGGAGTACGTTCAGAAAAACTATACCTGGGAAACGGTCGTGGATCGGTTCGAGCGGATTATGGCGACGTGGACCGCGGAGAATGTAAAAACGTGACCGCGCTAAACCAGGTGATTATCGGCGCAACCCGCGGTGATGCGATCACGGATGAAGCATTCATAGTACGCCGTTGGGTGCGGGAGATGGGTTTCGCGTCCGAGATTTTCGCGCAGTACATTGACCCGGCGCTGGAGGATCAGGTTCGACCGGTAACGACCTGGCGACCCCAATCGAGTGACGAATGGTTGATCTATCACCACAGCATCGGTTCTTCCGTTGCCGATCTATTGATGGCGGCATCACTCAAGTTGATCTTGATTTATCATAATGTCACGCCGCCCGAATTTTTCACGACGATCAATCCCGCGCTGAATCGCGAGATGATTCAAGGACGCGAACAACTGCTGGCATTGCGTTCGCATACCAGGTTGGCGTTAGCCGATTCGGCATTCAACGAAACCGATTTGGTCGCGGCTGGCTTTTGCAAGACCGGTGTCTTGCCCATCGCGCTCGATGAGGGTAGCATCAATTTGCCGGCAAATCAGGATCTTTTGGCGCGCTATGGGCATCAGCGTCCCAGTTTACTTTTTGTCGGTCGCCAAGTGCCCAACAAAAAGCAAGAAGACCTGCTCAAGTTGTTGTATTTCTATCGGCGGGTCGAACCGCGCGCGCGACTGTTTCTCGTAGGCGATGCATGGATGCCGGCATACGCACATTGGCTGCGCAATTTGACGATTGATCTGGATTTGGATGACGCGGTTGTCTTTGTCGGCAAAACCTCGCAACAAGACCTGGTCACCTATTACCAGTTGGCGGATGTCTATGTTTCGATGAGCGAGCACGAAGGATTTGGCAAGCCGCTCATCGAGAGCATGTACCTGGGTCTACCGGTGCTGGCGTATGCCGCCGCGGCAGTGCCAGGGACGCTCGGCGATGCGGGTGTCCAGTTTCATTGCAAGGATTACGAAGCACTGGCAGAGGTGCTAGATGTCCTGGTGCGCGACGACACACTGCGCCATCGCATCACCGCGCACCAACGCGTGCGCGTCAAATCATTTCTCGAACCGCAAGTCCGGCAAACGTGGCAGACCTTTCTCGGCGATTTATTCGAGTAAATAGCGAACGGTGATTTCGAGTTGGAAAACTATTCTATTGGAGTTTAGACTAATCTTCGATTCTAGCTATATTTTTAGCTTACAAGAGCCGAAAAATAGCGGGAAATCGCCTGTTTTCTGCAGTTAGTCTAAACTCCAATATTCTATCCGTTCGTGTTTTCAGCCCGGCGCATCGTGCGCGAGGACTGTCTAGATACATCAGAGGATGAAATGACCATTGAGTTCTTTGAAGATACAGATATCTACCAGGCGCATTACTTGGAGGAGATCCCTTATCCGAAACTGGTGATGCTGGAGACCAGTTCGTTCTGTAATTTGCGTTGTCCCATGTGTCCGCGCACCATTGGCAAGAGTCCCAGCGCGGGGACGAGCGGTCAAGAATTCGGCAACTTGAAAATGGACCTGCTCGACCGATTGGACGGTCTTTTCCGCAATACACGGAGCGTCGTGCTCTCCTGGTTTGGCGAGCCGCTCATCAATAAACAATTGCCCGATATCGTGCGGCGCATCAAAACATATAACTTGAGCGTTCACATCACGACGAATGGAATGTTGCTCACCGAACGCGCGGCGGAGGAACTCGTGCGCGCCGGTCTAGACCACATGGCGATCTCGATGGATGGGGCTGACCCGGAAACGTTTCGACGCTTGCGCGAAGGCGCGGAGTTGGAGGTGGTGAAGCAAAACATTCTTAACTTGAATCGCGTCAAGCGACGCCTGGGATCGGCGACGCCGCATTTGCAGGTCGCGTTTGTCGCGATGCCGGAGAATGTGCTGCAGTTGCCGGATATGGTTCGCATGGTGGACGAATTGGATATTCGCAATTTTACGATTGGTCCCTTGGATGATTTTGCCTTAACCAAGGAATTTAGTCTGGCAAGCAAAGAACCGGTGGGATCCAAAGAACGGACGCGCCAAGCGTATCGTGAAGCGCGCGAGCTGGCGCAAAAGTTGGGGATCGTGATTGGCTTGGAATCGCCCGCGCGTTTCTATCACGAGATGGGCAATCCGCCGCCAGAATTCGTCATCGCGGATCGCTTCTTTCGCACGGATTACACGCCAGAGCAAACGACCGACCTGGGTTTTCGCAAGGGCTGTGGCGTGGCGTGGTTAGACACTGTGATCGGTTACAATGGCGATGTGCATCCGTGCTGTGTGTCCGGACGCATCCTCGGAAACGTATATGATAAATCGTTTGAAGAAATCTGGTGGGGATCGGAATATCGCGCGTTCAGAGCGACATTGAAAGGGACTCATGCGCCCGTCGAATGTCGCAGCTGTCGGCGTGCAAATTGGACTGGTTCGCATCGGCTCGCCGATGTGAGCGATGCCATGGTGGTGGGTCAGCACGAAGTGCATGGGCAAGGATGGACTTCCATTCAAACAGATACGACCGGACGCGCGTACCGCCAGATTGATCGGGCGAGTACATTGTTTTTACGCTATGCTGGGCAACCTTATTTGGATGTCGAACTGGGCACGTATGCGCCAGTAGGTACTCCATGCCAGATATCCGTCAACAATGTAGACTTGGCGCGCTTCCAAGTTCATGCCGGCTGGAATCATTATTACTTGCGATTGCCCGATCTCGGAAAAAATGATTTCCTCAAGGTAAAAGTAGAGAGCATTGTGCCGGCACAGGTGCTGATTCGCGCCGCGCGCTTGCAGCAAGTTGATCAGCGTGTTTGGTGGGAGCGCGCGAATGGATCGTTGCCGATGAAATACGTGCAGGGTTTGTGGTACGCGGGAAGGCATTATGTTTCCAGACGTGCACCGTGGTTGGCGCGGTTGTACCGGCGTACGATACGAAAAGCAATCGTACAGCAATACTAGAGTTTCATCGTTGCCAGACCAGTTGAAAAAACCGGGACATTACCCACGATGTCCCGGTTTTTTTCATATACCCATGTCCTATTGAAATCTTTGTAATTGGTGACATAATTTGGTTAGAAAGTACTAGTTTAAAAACACCGATAATGGCAAACCCGTCGAAAGGCGGGGACGCAAAGCTACGGGTCTAAAGTGTCGCGCTCTAACACGATGATCGCCGAGCCGCCGAAGTGGAATAGGAAGACGTCCAGGTCTGTCATTCTGCTATCGCGGCATGACAGACCTTTTCGTTTGTCATCCCAGGAGATCTTGTTTTGATGATTTCCGGTTTGCCATGATTGTAAGTGAGTAAACTCATGGGAGTAGATATGTTCCACAAGCAGCTCACAAAATACATTTTGATAATTGGAGCCAGCATCTTTATCTCCGTGCTTATCTTTGTCAATGCCGAACCTGCCCTCGCGGTGAATGCAGTGACGCCGGTGTTTACGCGCCAACTGGGTGGCGGGAATGCGGGCTATGTGCGGCATTCCTCGCCCACGCTCGCCGATTTGAATGGCGATGGGAAATTGGAGATCATCGTTGG
>JACRBM010000088.1 GCA_016219275.1 Chloroflexota bacterium | reverse complement strand
CGTATCACGGCGCGGATGGCTTTGAGCGCTGGGTCGGCTGGGGCATCTTGGTCGCTAACTTGGTCGTCATTGCCCGAACACTGCACAAGCGGCGGCACCGCAAACGTCATGCTCAAAACTGAATTTTCCAACAAGAACTAACTCGGACAAGCCGAAATCAATCAAGGAATATGGATGGGACGCGGACGAGCGCAGACAAGCGCAGAAAAAATTTATCTGCGTTCATCTGCGTCCATCTGCGTCCAATAATCTTTGCTTTTTGTGCAAACATTTCACTCGTAAAGTACTATTGCGTATTGCGTAATTGAGTAGGTGGCGCATGAACTTTATCGATTTTCTCACCGCGCGCGTTGTCGCCGCGAACTCGCTCCTCTGCGTCGGTCTCGATCCGCGCGCGCGCGATGTCACGGCATTGCGCGATGAATGTTTTCGCTTGATTGACGCGACGGCGGAATTTACCGCGGCGTTCAAGCCGAACAGCGCGTTCTTTGAAGTATGGGGCGCGGAGGGCATCGCCGCGTTGCGCGACGTGATCGCGCGCGTGCCAGCCGGCATCCCGGTGATTCTCGACGCGAAACGCGGCGACATTGCGGACACGGCGGACGCGTACGCGCGCGCGACGTTCGACACGCTCGGCGCGCACGCGCTCACGGTTAGTCCGTACCTCGGCGGCGATGCGCTCGCGCCATTCCTCGCGCGACCGGAACGCGGCGCATTCGTGCTGTGCAAAACGTCGAACCCCGGCGCGGACGAGTTTCAATCGCTCGACGTAGATGGGCGCGCGCTCTACGAAATCGTCGCCGAACGCGCGCAAACGTGGAACGCGCCGGGCAACATGGGCTTGGTCGTCGGCGCAACCGACCCGGCGAGTCTCGCGCGTGTGCGCGCCATCGCGCCCGACCTGTGGTTTCTCGTCCCAGGCATCGGCGCGCAGGGCGGCGATTTGCAACGCACGCTCCAAGCCGGTCTGCGCGCGGATGGACTGGGGTTGCTCATCAACGTCTCGCGCGCCATCGCGAACGCGCCCGACCCGCGCGCCGCCGCGCAAAAACTCCGCGATGAAATCAATGCTCAACGTTCTCCCTCCCCTGCGGAGCGGCGCGCAAGCGGGGTAGGGGTGGGAGTGCTTGCGCGCGATCTCATCACATCCGAGTGTGTGCGGTTCGGCGCATTCACACTCAAGTCTGGGATGGTCTCGCCGATCTATCTCGATTTGCGACGACTCATCACCCATCCGGAAATTTTGCAACGCGTCGCGCGCGCGTACGCGGAAAAATTACGCGCGTTGCAATTTGATCGCCTTGCCGGCATTCCGTACGCCGGCTTGCCGATTGCAACGGCGGTCTCGCTCGCGATGAAGCGTCCGCTCATCTACGCGCGGCGCGAAGCGAAAGAGTACGGCACGCGCGCGACCATCGAGGGCGAATATCGCGCAGGCGAAACCATCGCGGTGATTGACGATCTCGCGACGACCGGCGACACGAAAATCGAGGCGATTGAAAAACTGACGAGCGCAGGTTTGCGCGTGCGCGACATTATCGTGTTGATTGATCGCGAGCAAGGCGCGCGCGAAATGCTCGGCGCGCGCGGTTATCAACTCCACGCCGTCACGACGATTTCCGAATTGCTCGAAGAATGGCGCAACACGAACGCGATTACCGCCGAACAGTACGAGCAAGTGAAAGCATTTGTTGCAAAAAGGAAATGAAGGAGATGAGGGAAATAAGGGAACAGAGGGAACTCAAGGAATCGGTGTTTCCCTTATTTCCCTCGTTTCCATCTTCAAACGGAACTCGAGCTCTACGATGAACTACTCACTCTTCCGTTCGCTCCTTTTTCGACTTGACCCCGAACAAGCGCATCACCTCACGCTGGGATTGTTGCGCTGTGGTGGCGATTTTGCGCCGACGCGCGCGTTGCTCCGCGCGATGTTCGAGGTCAACGATCCGCGTCTGCTTGTCGAAGCGTTCGGCGTCCAGTTCAAAAATCCGGTCGGACTCGCGGCGGGGTACGACAAGAACGGCATCGCGGTGCGGGGATTGAACGCGCTCGGCTTTGGTCACATCGAAGTCGGCACCGTGACCCTGCGACCACAACCTGGGAATCCGCGCCCGCGCATTTTTCGCATTCCTGAATCGAACGCGTTGATCAATCGCATGGGTTTTCCGAGCGACGGGGTGGACGCGCTGAAACTCGCGCGCACGGATGCGCGAATCGGCGTGAACATCGGCAAGAACAAGGAAACGCCGCTCGAACGCGCGGCGGACGAATACTGTGAATTGTTGCGCCACATGCATTCGCAAGCCGATTACGTCGCGATCAACGTGAGCAGTCCGAACACGCCGGGTTTGCGCCAGTTGCAATCACGCGAGGCGATTCGCGATTTGCTTCGCGCGGTCGTCGCGACGCGCAATCAATTGTCGCCGCGCGTGCCACTCCTCGTCAAGATCGCGCCGGACTTGAACGATGCCGAGATTGACGATGTGCTGTCCGCGATTCGCGATGCCGGCGTGGACGGCGTCATCGCGACGAACACGACCTTGAGCCGCGACGGTGTTTCGAATCGCGTGAATGAAACCGGCGGACTGAGCGGCGCGCCGTTACGCGTGCGCGCAACGCAAGTGATTCGGTACATCGCGGAACGCACTGACGGCAAGTTGCCGATCATCGGCGTGGGCGGCATCGCGCGCGCGCGCGATGCGATTGAGAAATTAAACGCCGGCGCACACTTGATTCAAGTGTACACCGGCTTGGTCTATCGCGGTCCTGGCTTGGCGCGCGAAATCAACCGCGCCCTGTTGTCACGTTGATTTCGTTTGACGCGCCGATGATTTTCCTTATAATGTGCGCCATCGTACGCTCAACATCATTCTAACTACTGGAGCACTATGCCTATCTTGATCGGTCCTCATCGTCTTTCTCCCGAATTCATCGAGAAACGCAAATTGCGGAGACACTGCACAGACAACACCTGCAGCGCCGACTGTTGCGCGGAAGGTGTCTTTCTGACGCTCTACGACGCGCAACGCATCGTCCAGCTCGGCGACGCACTTCAACCGTACTTGGTCGAGCCGTTCGATTTTGCCAAGTGGGATTTGTCGCGTCCGTCCTATCTCTCGACTCCCGTGTATCAGCCCGATACGCCGCATGAACATTGTTGGTTTCGGATGCGGAACAAATTGTGCGCGATCCACTCGTACGCGCTGGAACACGGCATCAAGATCGAAGAACTCAAGCCGTACTTTTGCCGGATGTTCCCGTTGACCTTGATTGACATTGCCATCAATGTCACCGAGATCGGAGTTGACATCAAGGCATACGACACATGCCTCGTCGAGTCCGATCAAGAACACTGGCTGTTCGAGCAATTCGAAACCGAGTTGCGCCGCGTGATCGGCGATGACGGGTACGTGCAGTTGCGCGCGTTGGCGCAACAAGCATAATCGCGCATATTGATGTAGAGAACGCTCGCCGGCGCGTTCCCCATCAATGCGGTATCTCGTTCTTGAGAATCGGAATCAAATAGTAGATGTGTGGACAACCGGGCAACATGAATGAGCCGATGCGCGTTTGCCAAAGATTGCTCGTCGTTTCATAGTATTGATTCGTGTACCAGAACGTGCAATCGTCTACCGGGTCAACGGTCATCGCCGAGTAATCGCCCCAGCGATTGAAACCGTTGATCTGCGCGCCCGTTCCATCGATCAGCGAAATCTCACCCTGGGTCAACGTGTTGAGCGGATCGCTCGCGAGTCGCCCCGTGTAACGAATCGCCGGATACATGCTCGCGGACGAAACACTGTAACCCAGCGCCATGTTGCCGAATTGATCCACCGCCAGCCCCCCCATCCAACGATAATTGGAATCGGGTTGAAACGTGCTTTGCTGATACACACTCGCCGCGCCGTTGGGATCGCGAATCTCGTACCAGCGAATGCCGGTCGGTGTGCCGACGTTCGCGTCGGCGGCAACGGTGTGATTCGCCCACAATGATTCTGTGCCCGCGATGTTGCGGTACTGCAACTGCATCATCAAGCGATCCCCCAGTCCGTCCAACCCCTCGCCGTTGAGTTGCGGCACACACGCATAGATCGTCGCCGCACCGCACGGCATCACAAAATCCGCGACCGTCCGCGTGATGGGACCGGTGAATGTCGAATTGAGCGGCGTATTCCAGTCGGCGGCAAATTTCCAAAACACGAACGCGTTGGATTCGCGGATCGTCGCGAAAAATTCCGGCGTACCGCCGGGCGGCATCGCGCCGCGCACATTTGCCGGCAAAAGCGTGTTGTACCCGGGCGCAAGATCGAAATAAACCGCGTTGAGGGTTGACCCGTTGATCAACTCGTTGCGATTGAGCGCCCACACGCGAATCCCTTCGTCAATGCCAAATGCGCCGCCGCCGAAAATATCGAACAGATTCGCCGACATGTAGATGCCATCGCGCCACACACCCAGTTTGGGATAATCGTTCAAGAAACTGGAATGCGCGAGCAAGGCGTACTGCCACCATCCACCCGACACGGGATCGCCGGTCTTGGAGACCGCGATGCACTCATAGTACGGTCCATTGTCAATGTTGGTCCACGCGAAATCGCTGACGATCCACCGATCCACCGATGCGTCGTACAGCACGATCACGTCGCCGCGATTACTCGTGTTGCACGGCGCAGGCGCGTTGCTGAAAAATGTGTTGAGTCGAAACGCCGCGAGTTGCGTTCCATCTTTCGCGTAAATGCCGACCGACGTGTTGACCATTTGGATGTAATGATTCGGTCCGACATCGCCGTTCGGATCGGAGGGCCAACCGGCACCCCAGTTCACGCGGTCGAGTCCCTTGAAACTGCGGAGCGGCGACGTTGCCGCGCGCGGAGCGTTCGATGTACGTTGGCGTACAGGATCGGTCAGCGCGCGCAGAGTTGGCAGCGTCGTCGTCGCGCGACGCGGGCGCGGCATTTCGATCGCGGCTTCCGGCGCGCGCGGACGCGGCAACGCGCGCACATCGCCGTCGAACGAGACCGGCTTGACCGGCGCGGCGAGTTGCGCGCCGCGCGGTCGTTGCGCCGCGACCTGGGTTATGTTCGGCAAACCGAACAAGATCAATCCAAGTACAAGTAAAACAATCGTCGCGCTCAACCCAGTTTTCTTCATCGTGATGTCCTATCGTGCAATGAGTGGAAAATAGTACACCTTGTTCAACGAGTACGTATCAATGACCGCGCCAGCGCGATTGATGAATTCAAACGTGATGTTCGCATCGCTGGCGGACACGCGCAGCGCGCCAAAATCCGCGTTGTACCGAACCGCGCTCCCCGTTTCGGGCGTCGCCTTGAAACCATAGATACCTGGGTATCCACCCAAACCATTCACAAAGTACGGCAATCCATTTTTCAAGATGCGTTCGTACGTGTGATCGTGTCCGGCAATCACCGCGCTTGCGCCCCAGCCGGCATAGTTCCACTGCAGCGTTGGATTCGAGCCATGCGCGCTGGACGATGAATACGGCGCGTGATGCAACAGCACTAACTTCCAGCGCGCGGTCGAAGCGCCAAGCCGGGATTGCAACCAGGTTGCCTGTGTTGAAACGCTCGTGATACCGTCCGGTTCGTTCGCGTCGCTGTCGAGCATGAACAAGTGAACGTTGCCCCAGACGAAATCGTAATAGCGTTCATTGCCGGGAAGCGTGAAATAATCGAGGTACGGTTGCGCGTTCGCGGTGTACCAATCGTGATTGCCCGGTGTGGGATAGAAACGATTCGTCGCCGCGCCCGCACCATAACTGCCGGTGTACGGCGCGATGAAATCGTGATAGTACTGTCCGATGTTCGCGTCAATCGTCGCCGCCGCGCCGAGCGGATAATTGTTGTCGCCCACTGTCGCGATGAATTCCGGATTCCAACTCGTGACGAGATTCGCGACGTCGTTCTCCGCCGCGCCCGCCAAGCCGAAATCGCCGATGATCGCAAACCGCGTGGAGACGATGGGCGATGCGCCGTACGTTGCGCGCGGCGCGAACATCACGAGCGCGAGCAGGCACGTGAGGATTCCAATCGCGCAACGCGCTTTCATACCCAGCAACACGATTCCTTGTAGCCGCACACGCGACAGCGATAAAAACCATTGACGAGCGCCATCGCGTTGCCACACATTGGGCAAACGTCTTCGCGGGCGCGCCAGATTAATTCCTCTTGCGTCGGAGGATCGCGCGGTGACTCGCTGGATTCATCTTGTTTTACGTTGTCCACACCGCAAGTATAAACGCAAAATAATCCGCGCGCAACAAGAAACCCGTCTGACGAATCAGGCGGGTTTCGATATTCACACTTCAGGATGTTCTTCCAAAAATTTTTTCACTCGGTTCATAAACTGGTCGCCAACCGCGCCGTCGAGCAAACGATGATCGAACGTGAGCGCGAGATAGATCATCGAGCGAATCGCAATCGCGTCGTTGACCACGATGGCGCGTTTCTGAATCGCGCCGACGCCCATGATCGCGGATTGCGGCTGGTTGATGACCGGCGTGCCGAACAGCGAACCGAACACACCATAGTTCGTGAGCGTGAACGTGCCACCCTGCACCTCGTCCGGTTGCAGGCGTTTTTCACGCGCGCGCGTCGCGAGGTCGTTCACCGCGCGCGCGATGCCGAGCAAACTTTTTTCGTCCGCGCGTTTGACGACCGGCACGATCAAGCCCTCGTCCAGCGCGACCGCGATGCCGATGTTCACATCGCGTTTCAGTACGATGCCCTGCGCGGTGTACGACGCGTTGACAATCGGAAATGCTTTGAGCGCGGCGATGGCGGCTTGGACAAAGAACGCGGTGTACGTCAGTTTCACACCTTGCTTGGCGAACTCGGCTTCGTGCGCTTTGTGGTACGCCATGACGCGCGACATGTCCGCTTCGTGTACCGTCGTCACGTGCGGCGCGATTTGTTTCGAGCGCACCATGTGTTCCGCAATCGCGCGGCGAATCGGCGAGAGGGGGACAACCTCGCTTTCCTCCCCTGTCCTTGATGGGGGTGGGGCAGGGGGTGGAGGTTTGCCAAACACCTCTTCAGTCGGTCGAAACAACTCACCCGTCCCAGGTTGTTCCCAGGGTGGCAGTTCATTTCCATTCCCAGGTTTTGACGGAGGAAGCATTGGCGATGCAGAAGATCGGCGCGCCACAAATGCCTCGACATCTTTTTTCGAAATGCGCCCGCCTTCGCCCGTGCCGGGGATCGTCGCGAGTTCCACATCGGTGATTTTGTTTTCCGCGATCATGCGCGCAACAACAGGAGTGAGGCGCGAGGTGGTGGCGCGCGTTGCCGCAGGCATCGTGGCAAGCGCAGAGGTCGCAGGTACGGAGAGAACTGAGGGTACTGAGGGAACTCGTTCGTCTGCCGCGCCAATCACGGCGAGAATCGTCCCCGCGTTGACTGTCGCACCTTCGGGCACGCGAATTTCCAACAGCGTGCCGGACGCAGGCGAGGGAATTTCCGTCGTCACTTTATCGGTGATGACTTCCATGATGGATTCGTACTGTTCGATCGAATCGCCGACTTGTTTGTACCATTTGCCAATCGTGCCTTCGATGACGCTTTCGCCGAGTTGGGGCATTACGACGTTGGTTGCCATTGTCTCTCCAGTAGACAGTCAACAGTCGCCAGGCAACAGTCAACAGTAAAATCAGACTGTCTACTGTTGACTGGCGACTGACGACTCAATACGCCGCTAACTTGCGGATCGCCGCTTCGATCTTGTCCGCGTTCGGCATGAAGAAATCTTGCATCGGTTGGCTGAACGGCACTGCCGGAATATCCGGCGCGGCGACGCGCATCACCGGCGCGTCGAGCCACTCGAACGCGTCGCTCGCGATGATCGCCGCGATTTCCGCGCCGACGCCGAGTGTGAGATTGTCTTCGTACACGATCAACGCCTTGCTCGTTTTCTTCACCGACGCGAGAATCGTTTCTTTATCGAGCGGATTGAGCGTGCGCGGATCAATCACTTCGACGCTGATGCCATCGCGCGCAACGCGCTCCGCCGCGTCGAGCGCATAGTGCATCATCAAGCCGTATGCGATCACGGTCAAGTCCGTGCCCGCGCGTTTCACGTCGGCTTTGCCAAACGGAATCGTGTAGTACTCGTCGGGCACGTCGCCCTTGATGAGACGGTACGCTTTTTTGTGTTCGAGAAACAAAACTGGGTCGTCCACGCGCAACGCGTAACGAAGCATACCCACCGTATCGCGCGGCGTGCTCGGCGCGACGACATAGAGACCTGGGATGTGCGCGTAGGTCGCCTCGATGGATTGCGAATGATATAACCCGCCGCTGACGCCGCCGCCGTACGGCGTCCGCATCACGAGCGGACACGTCCACGCGCCGTTCGAGCGATAACGAATGCGCGCGGCTTCGTTGACGATCTGGTTGAACGCCGGCGCGATAAAATCGGCAAATTGAATTTCGGACACGGGACGCAAACCGTACAACGCCGCGCCGATGCCGACCGCGACAATCGAAAGTTCCGCGAGCGGCGAGTCCACGACGCGCGCGTCGCCAAATTCTTCGATCAATCCTTTCGTCGCGCGAAACACGCCGCCGCGCACGCCGACATCTTCGCCGGTGATGAAAATATTTGGATCGCGCCGCATCTCTTCTTGCAACGTGCGCGTCACGGCTTCGATGTTAGTCAAGACTGGCATACGTTTACTCGCAGGAGTAAATGGTAATTGGTAATTACCATTTACCAATTACGCCTTTGACAACTCACCCCAGACGTTTTCCAGCGCAAATTCCGGTCGCGGCAGCGGCGCATTGCGCGCGAATTGTTCCGCGTCGTCCACCACCTGCTTGGCGCGTGCGTCGTACTCTTGCGCCTTCGCTTCGTTCAACAATTTGACGCTTTCAAGGTACTGCCGCATTCGCAAGATTGGGTCTTTGCGTTTCCACTCTTCCACTTCTTCACGCGAACGGTACGTGCGATCATCGTCGTCGGACGAGTGCGGCACCGGGCGGTACGTTTTCGCTTCGACGAGCGTCGCGCCTTCACCACGCCGCGCGCGTTCGACCGCGTCGCGCACCACGCGATACGTGTCAAGCACATCGTTGCCATCCGCGATGATGCCGGGAATACCATACGCCAACGCTCGATCCGCGACGTTCGGCACTGCCATCTGTTTCGTCGTCGGCACCGAAATCGCGTACTGATTGTTCTCGCAGAGAAAAACGACCGGCAATTTATGAATGCTCGCCCAGTTCAGCCCTTCGTGAAAATCGCCTTCGGCGGTCGAACCTTCGCCAAAGCACGTGAGCACGACTTGGTCGGTGCGTTTGTATTTGATCGCGAACGCAATGCCGGCGGCTTGCGGAATCTGGGTCGCGACCGGACTCGATCCGGTCACGATGTTGAGCGCACGATGACTGAAATGCGCCGGCATCTGGCGCGCGCCGGAAGAAATTTCGCCTTGCTTGCCAAACAACGCGAGCATCAACTCGCGCGGCGTCACGCCGAGCGTGAGGACGAGCGCCATATCGCGATAGTACGGATGCGCCCAGTCGTGTCCTTTTTTCAGTGCGAACGCCGCACCCACCTGCGCGGCTTCGTGCCCAATTCCGGAAATATGAAACGCGACCTGGTGCTGGCGATGCAAAATCCACATCCGCTCGTCGAGCCGACGCGCGAGCAGCATGTTCCAGTACATCTCCAACGCGTGCTCGTCGCTCAGACCGAGCGCGCGGTGTTGCATTTGCGTTTGGGTCGCGCTATCGGCAAAGGTGGTCGTCATCGTCCCTCCCAACTCGAAAAAAGGTAATGAGGAATTAGACCTGCCCAATTCCTCATTCCTGGTCGTGCCTTTTCTATTTCATTTCCTCGCCCATGCGAACCTGGGTCAGCTTACTTTGCCGCGAAACGTCGCGCGACCTCGTTCCAGTTCACCACGTTCCACCACGCCGCGATGTAATCGGCGCGGCGATTCTGATATTTGAGATAGTACGCGTGTTCCCACACGTCCACACCCAGGATCGCAATCTTGCCGTCCATAATCGGCTGGTCTTGATTGGCAGTGCTTTCAATCGAGAGCGCGCCGCCCTTGTTGATGAGCCACGCCCAACCACTGCCGAAACGTCCCATCCCTGCTTTCGCCAGTTGTTCTTTGAACGCGGCGAAACTGCCGAACGATTTATTGATCGCGTCCGCGAGCGCGCCCGTCGGTTCGCCGCCGGCTTTCGGTCCCATGATTTCCCAGAACATGGTGTGATTCATGTGACCGCCGCCATTGTTGCGGACTGCCGTGCGAATGTCTTCGGGCACGCTGTTGATTTCTTTCAACAACGCTTCAATACTTTTGCCTTGGAGGTTGGGATATTTTTCGAGCGCCGCGTTGAGGTTGGTCACGTACGCGGCGTGATGCTTGCCGTGATGAATTTCCATCGTGCGCGCATCAATGTGCGGTTCCAGTGCGTCAAACGAATACGGTAGCGCGGGTAATTGGTGTGCCATTTCAAAGTCTCCCTTTCATGAGAAGTTACGTTTCGCGATCGTCACGAAACATGTGCGCGATGATATTAGCACCGCGCTAGGCGACTGTCAAGGGACTCTGGGTCAAACACGCTCAAGGTCTAACAAAACCTTAACGCCGGCGTTTTCGCCACGGCGAACACCGAGTTCACCAAGAAAGAAAATTTGAAACACAGCGCTTTCTGTGATGAAAATTTCTCACATCGTGCGCGTCACTTTTTTCAAACCGCGCGGATGATCGGGGTCAATCCCTTTCGCCACTGTGAGATGCAACGCGAGCAACTGACCTGGGATGACCGCGTACAACGGCGAGAGCCATTCGGGAAGCGCACCGGGCAACGCGAGCGACGCATCGCCGAGCGCGCGCGCTTCGGGCGCATCCGAAATCATCACGACATCCGCGCCCTTGGCTTGCAATTGGCGCGCGGTCGCGATCAAATCGTCGCACACCTTGCCGCGCGGCGCGATCACGACGACTGGGAATTGGTCTTGCACGACCGCGATCGGTCCGTGCATGAAATCGGCGGACGAGAATGGCTCGGCGAGCACGTACGCAAGTTCTTTCATCTTGAGCGCGATCTCGAACGCGGTCGCATAATTGTAACCGCGTCCAATCACGAGCGCGGCGTTCGCCTCGCGCCACCGCGCGGCAATCGGTTCGGCAAGCGCATCCACCGACAACGCGTGTCTCACAGCATCGGGTACCTTGTCCAACTCGCGGCGACGCGTCGCATCGTTCGCGAGCGACACGGAGAGCAACGCGAGCGCGCACAACTGGGTCGTGTACGTTTTGGTCGCGCCGACCGTTTTCTCGACGCCGGCGTGTTGCAAAATCACATCGTCGGCGGTACGCGCGAACGGCGAATCCACCGAGTTCGTGATCGCGAGCGTCGGCGCACCTTGGCGTTTCGCTTCTTCGAGCACCGCGAGAATGTCCGGCGATTCGCCCGATTGCGAAATGCCGATGACGAGCGTGTGGGCGAGGCGCGGCGGCGTACGATACACTGTGTAGAGCGACGGTGTCGCGAGCGCGACCGGCAAACGATTGAACGACGCGAACACGTACTTGCCGTACGTCGCCGCGTTGTCCGAGGTGCCGCGCGCGGCAATCGTGATGGACTCGATGTTGCTCTGCCGAATTTTTTCCGCGATGCGCGCGACGTTCGCCGATTCCGCGTCGAGGAATCGCGCGAGCGCATCGCCCTGTTCGTAAATTTCCGCCCTTAAAATACTGGTCATGGTTTCTCCCAGGATTCGACGCGGACGAGCGCGGATGAACGCAGATAAAATAAAATCCGCGTCCATCCGCGTTTATCCGCGTCCCAATAATTCCAGCGCGAGGCGAACCGCGCCGAGAACTGGGTCGTGAACGAGTGTGACCGGCGCAAAGTTGAATCCACGTTCGCGCGCGGAGGCGAACAAGCGTTCGCGTACGCCGGGCGCATCGAGCAACAAGCCGCCGGTGAGCGCGAGCGGAATCGCGACGCGTTCGATTTGCAAAGAACGCGCGACCGCGCCAATCGCGATGGCGAGCGATGCGCCCGCGTCGTCAATCAACTTGTGCGCGACCGCATCGCCTTCGTCTGCGACGCGCACGACGACGCTCGCAAGCGCGGCAATGTCCGCGTTCTTCAAACCCGACCGATACACGCGCGCGATGAGGTCTTGCGGCTCGCGCAAATTCCAAAACGCGAGAATCGCATCGCCCAAGCGCGTCGGCTCGCCACGTCCGTCCGCGGCTTGGGATGCCGCGCGCAAGGCGTGCCGCGCCATTTCGAATCCGCTGCCTTCGTCGCCGATAAGCCAGCCCCAGCCACCCGCGCGCGCGCGTCGTCCGTCACGCGCTTTGCCCCACGCGGACGAGCCGGTGCCGGCAATCAGCGCAACACCCCAATTTTCCGGCGTGCCCGCCGCGATGACGATTTCGCCGTCGTTGCACATCGCGATGCGCGGCGCGATAAATTCGCGCGCCCAGGTTGTCCAATCCGCGCGTTCGTCCGGGCGCGCAACCCCGGCGATGCCGAGACACGCGGCGGCAATTGTTTGCTTTTCGATACGCGCGTCATCGCACGCGCGTTGAATCGCGGTTAGGATTTCGCGGCGCGCCGCATCCGTGCCGCCGACGTGCGGATTACCCGGTCCCGCTTCGCCCTTGCCAAGAATGTCGCCGCGTTCGTTCGCCAGCCATGCGCGCGAGTGCGTGCCGCCGGCGTCAATGCCGACAACCGCTACGCGCGACTGCTGACC
Organism: Chloroflexota bacterium; assembly: GCA_016219275.1. Taxonomy (NCBI): domain Bacteria; kingdom Bacillati; phylum Chloroflexota; species Chloroflexota bacterium. The sequence continues at coordinate 153,680 of JACRBM010000088.1, read as the reverse complement.
GCCGACCGCTGATGATTGCAAATTTTCGTCCATCAATTTCCCTCGGCAGTCTGCGGTCTGTCCTCAGCCGTCGCCCGCAACGCGAACATCAACGGCAACGCCGGAAATCGCGCGGGCAAGCGCCACCAACCTTCCGCGTCCTGTTCCATGAACGGATACATTTGCCACGTGTTGTATGGAAACTCGTCGAGCGATTCGATACGCAAGCCCGCGCGCGTCAATGCGTTGATCACATCGCCGATACTGAACGCCCACCAGTACTCGACGCAATGTACATCCGCGTCGCGGTCGGCGTACGAGCCGTGAACCTGGGACGTGCCTGGCGCATCGGTGTGAAAGTACGGATAACGCACGCGCAAATCATTCGGGTTATCGTCGTCGAAGATGTACGCGGCCGGATGTCCTTCAGCGATGAAGAACGTGCCGCCCGGTTTCAAGAAATGCGCGATGACGCGCCCCCACGCGTTCAAATCGGGCAACCACGAAAGCACGCCATGCGAGGTGAACACGATGTCAAACTTGTCGTCGAGCGCGTTCGGCAAATCGTAAATGTTCGCACACACAAAATTCGCGTCGAGTCCAACCTCACGCGCCAATGCGCGCGCGGTCGTGATCGCTTCTTCCGAAAAATCCGCGCCGGTCACGCGCGCGCCGAGCCGCGCCCAGTTCAATGTGTCGAGTCCAAAATGGCATTGCAAATGCAACAACGATTTGCCGCGCACGTCGCCGAGTCCGGCGCGCACAACCGCGTCGAGCCGATTGTCGCCGCGCTTGAATCCCTCGACATCGTACATTTTTGATTTGACGTGGACGCGCGTCCAGGTGTTCCACAATTCGCGATTCGATTTCAGATACTCATTCATGATAAAACCCCAATACAAATTTTCCCCACAAAGGACACAAGTCCACGAAGGAAAATTATTCGTGTCCTTCGTGCTCTTCGTGGGTAATGCAGTTATTTCGGATAGCATTTGCCAGCAAGCAGATTTTGCAATGGCAGGAAAAGCGGTTGCGGCAGAGCGTCCCACGCGAACCAACCCAGGTCGGCGATTTCCGCCGGCGCGTTGATTCTTGGTTCGTCGGAGAACTGGCGGCACTCCATCCAAAGTGTGATGTAATGCTTGCCGGTCGTTTCAAAAACATCGTTCGTCATCGCGCGAAATTTCACGTCGCGCGCGGTAACGCCGACTTCTTCAAACGCTTCGCGCGCGGCGCATTCCTCCGGCGATTCGCCGAATTCTAAATGTCCGCCCGGCGTTGACCACGTGCCTTCGCCGTGCACGCCCTTGCGCTGAACGAGCAGCACCCGCTTGTCTTGTACGAGGATGAGCGCGACGCCGACGCGCGGTTCGTTGGACATATTACGCCTCAAAATGTAGGGCAAGATTCTATCTTGCCTCGCCAGACAGATGCGGCAAGTTGGAAACTTGCCCTACGGATTTCACCGCATCACGAACGGCAGAAACAATCGCGACCAGGTTGGCGCGAGTTGCATTCGCAACAACGTGATCGAGTACGGCGCGAACGTGTACGTCAACGGATTGCCCAGACTGGTCAACGATGCCGGCGGCGCGGACGACAAATCGTTCGAAGGATTGCTCACGCCGTTGAATGTCACAGCTTGATCGCTCAACGCGTTCGCGCGTACGACATCGGCGGTGCCGCTGATAACCGAGGGCGCGCCGGCAAGTTGAATCGTCGCAGTGATCGGCGATCCGGTTTTGTTGATCGCGATGAGCGACAGGGTTTGCGCGTTGATGCGCCCGGCGTACACGCTGAGCGTCGTCGTCGCCGGCAAGGTCGTCGTGACCGGCAACATCTGCGCGCCGAAACGCGACCAGAGTGGAAACACATAATACTGCGGCGTACGCGCGTACGTATCCGCGTTCATCAAACCGAAATCGGTCCCGTTCGCCGCCGCGCCGTTCATCAAGTCCCACTGATTCGCCGTCGCGAAATTATTTTGCGCGATTTGTCCAAGCGTGTCCGCGATGAACAACGCGTTGACCGCGCGCGTCATCAGTTGCGAATTGTCCACGTCTTGCACCGCGAACAAATTGTATTCGTCCACAAAGATCGGCGCTTGACGACCGCCGGCGTTCGCGTTGAACGCGTTTTGCAAATTCGTTTTGATCGCGTTCCATCTGCCGTGCGGCTCGGTGAGCACCACGTTGTAATCCGTCACCGTGTTCGAGAACGCGTACTCGTGGACGATGTAGAAATCGAGCGCGTTGCCCGCCGCCGCGATGACCTTGTTGCCCCAGTCCGACCAACTGCTCGCGTCCGGCACGCCGACCGCGCCGACGAGAATCGTCGCGTCTACCGCGCGCATCGCGTTGCGAAATTCGAGATAGCCCTCGTGCCGCGTCGCGCCCGTGCCTACGCCATTGACGTACTCGGTACCATCGCACGTCCAACCATTTTCCCAGCCGTACGACGCGCACAGCGCGCCGCCGGTCGTCGGCGTGCTCCCGTAAATCTCGTTGCCGAAATCCCAGTATCGAATTTTGAACGGCGCGACATTGCCGTGACTCGCGCGCAATTGCGCCCAATGCCCGGCGGTGTACCAATCGGTGCCGCGAATGTCCACGCCGATGGGCGTCGTGTCGGTGATGTACGAATTGAAGAACGCGACTGCCGCCGCGGCTTTTTTCGACGTGTCGTTCACATTGACGATGAACAACGCGTCGTTGCCGGTCGCGCGCAAGCTGTTGATAAAATCGGTTGGGCGCGACGCCCACGAACAATTGCCGCCGCCATTCTCGCAATCGAGCCAGTCGTACGAATCGCTCCAACTGCCGCCAGGAATCCGCATCAACGTAACACCCGATGCCATCGTGCGCGCGCGAACGGTCGCGTCGTTAAAGCGCGTGGGACCGAGCCACGCGGGCAAGTTCGAACCCAGGACGCGCGAATCGAAATTTTGCGGCGACGCGTTCGCGTCCACGCGAATCGTCGCAGTGAATCCTGGCGGCGTCAGCGCGGCGACGAGGCGAATATCGTCGAGATAAAAAGTTGGTTGCGCGGCATTGACCTTGCTTTGAAACGCGATATTCGCGAACAACGCGTTTTGCAAGCCGAGCGCCGAAAGTGGAATCGTGACGACGCGCCATTGATTCGCGACCGCGCCGCCGGGCAAGTACGCGTTCAAGTCCACTGCATTAGTTGGGTACGCTGTGCCCGCGCCGGCTTTGATCTCCATCGTTTGTCCGCCGGCGCTCCCGCCGTGAATCGCAAATTGAATCGCGGTGTACGCCGACGTGTCCACGTTCGCGCCTGGGTTGACGAACCACACGCCATCCCAGTTTCCCGCGAACGACACGCTGATCGAACGCACGCCGATCGAAATCGGCGATGTGTTGGTGAGCGAGTGCGGCGCCCAACTCCAATCCTGAAATCCGTTTTGCAGCGCATCGTCGTACACGATCAAGTCGCTCGCCGCGCGCGTGGGTACAAGGGCGAAATTCATCGCCACAAAATCGGCGACAACCGCAAGAGTGAAAATAAAGAGCAGACGTTTCATTCGATCTTGGAAGGATGTACACATCAAGAAAAAACGACACTGTAGCATTGCAACCGTAAATCGGATTTACCGCAGAGACGCGGAGAGCGCTGAGGGCGCAGAGAGAAATTTTTTCTAAAGACTCGGCGTTCTCCGCGTTCTCTGCGCCTCTGCGGTAAAAAATTCTGTCTGTAATCGGTCACGCTGCTACACTGTCGAAAAATCCGCGCTTGTCCGCGTTAATCCGCGTCCAATTCCTTTATCACTGCTCGATGCAACGCGACCCGAAACGCGCCAATCGCATCCGCGTTCGCGCGTCCATAGTACACGCGATTTGTGAGACACGTAATCACGAGATCGCGCGTCGGATCCATCCAGAGCGACGTGCCGGTGAAACCGAGATGCCCGAACGCGCGCTCGCTCAACGGATTGCTCGCCGCGCCGGGATCGGGCGACCAGAGCGCAAAGCCGATGCCGCGTCGCACCGCGCCATCCTGGGATTGCAAACGCGTCATCTCGTCGAGCGTTTCGCGTTTGAGCAAGCGATGCGTCCGCAATGCCTCGCCGAACGCGGCAAGGTCGCGCGCGTTGCCGAATACACCGGCGTGCCCCGCCACGCCGCCGAGCGACCACGCGTTTTCGTCGTGCACCTCGCCGCGCAGCCGGCGATTTTGATGCGCGTAAAATTCGGTCGGCGCAACGTTCTCCGGCGGAAGCGGTCCGTACCCAATCGAGTCGAGACCGAGCGGCGCGGTCACGCGTTCGCGCACGATTGCGTCGAGCGATTTGCCCGCGAGCGCTTCGAGTGCGAATCCAATCAGAATCAAGCCGATGTCGCTGTAGACGACGCGCGCGCCGGTCGGGTACGCGAAATCGCACGTCAGCGCGATGATGCGCCGCTCCTCGCGCTTGGATGATTTCCACAACGGCAACCACGCGGGCAGACCCGAATTGTGCGCGAGCAAATTGCGAAAGGTAATCGTACCCGCGTCTGCGCGCGCATCGCTCGCTGGGACAATCTCAACGAACGCACCGGGTTTGAGGGGATCGGGGTACGGCGCAATCGCGCGCGCGCCCGAAAATTCCGGCAACACATCGCACACGCGTTGATCGAGCGCGATACGACCTTGCTCGACGAACGTCATGAACGCGGCGACGGTAAATAATTTTGAAACTGAGGCGAAATCGAATTTAGTTTGTTCGTTCGTTGGTTCGTTGGTTCGTTCGGGATCGAGAACGCCGAACGCATTTTCGTAGATAACGATACCGCGCTGGCGAATGACGAGTTGCGCGGCGGGAAAGGTTCGGTTGAGATGGTCGTGGATCAGATTTTCGATGGGGGTGAAATTCATCCGGTCTCCATAACACGTAGGGGCGACCCTTGTGGTCGCCCAAATGGGCACGCACCAGGCGTGCCCCTACGCGCGCGTTTACATCGCGCGAATGACGTTAAGATAGTGGTCAATCACTTCGTTGAGCAGCTTGTTGTGTGTTTCGCCGTACGTTTGTTTTTCTTTTTTCGTCAGGCGGGGCCACACCCAGTCCTCGACATAGCGATCGAACTTGGCGAGAATCAAATGACTCAACTCGTGTGCGATGTCTTTTTCGAGCCGCGCGCGGTCGGTGTGATTGGCGAACTGAATGTGCGCGGTGCGTTCGGTGAAACGCCACGTGATGCCTTGCTCCATTTCGGGCAGGTCGCGCAGTTCAAATGTGATCGTCCAGTCGGTCAATTGCAACGTCTTTTGCCACGCTTTGATTTTGCGTTTGATAAATTGCTCGCGCGTCATGCGTCCCTCACAAATTTTTCGCGAGCATCGCATACTCGCGGTATGGCGTGAATCCAAACTTGCGATAGAAATCTACCAGATCCGTCCAGTCAATCACACAGCCGCGCACACCTTGATCGCGCAGATGATTCAGTGTGGCGTCGAGCAACGCGCGTCCGTACCCTTTGCCGCGCGTGTCCTTGCTCACGCCCAGCGGTCCGAGTTGTCCCCAGGGTCGCGGCAAGCCGTGCATGTAAAATCGCTCAATGGGTCGTTCGGAATCTTCGAAAGTCAAACGCGCAAAGCCAGTAATAACGGAACGGGTAAGTAGTAATTGGTAATCGGTAATGCGTCCACCGGTACGCAGAAATTCTTTGTACTCATAATACCAACGATTCGGAAATTCGCGCGCAAGAAATTCGAGAAGCGAGGAGGTGTCGTCGTGAGCGGCAAGGCGGATGGTTAGGTCGTTGGGTGGTTTAGATAGTTGGATAGTTGGGTAGTTGATCAGATCGCGCGCGACGTCCCAGACACGCGCACTACCGATGCGTTCAACAAAACCGCGTCGCGTGAAAAATTCTACGTTGCCCAGTTCGGTCGGATAGCCGGGCGCGAACGGACAAAGCCCGCCGCCGAGGCGCGCGCGCGCGCATCCTTGCTCGCGCAACCATCGTTCCGCCCACCCAAGCAATTCGCCGCCGACGCCGCGACGTTGAAATTCCGGCGCAACCGCGAGCGCGTCAATCCAGCCGACCTCGCGCGGCGAAGTTTGCGGATCGTTCGGCAACGCACTCGCGAGAATAAAACCGATTGGCACGTCATCGCGCAACGCGATACGCCCGGCTTGGATCGCGCCAGTGGGCACGCGTGTGTTGTACGCGACAAAGCGCGCGTTGATTGCGAGATTCGCGCCGCACGCGGCATTCCACCTCGCGGCGAGGTGGTTTGTATCGTCGAAACCGAATGAGCGAAACGAAAACGTGTTCATGGCAAATCGAAGGAAGCGATCCTTTCGTACTCTTGCGCGCCGAGTTGGTGCGTCAGGTCGAGCCGGCGCACGCGCAGTTGAAGATCTATGGTCGGATCGCGTGGAATCAAACGCGGCGCGTTGCCGTTGGAAAATCGCGCGAGAAAAATGTGTGGAATCCAGGTATCGCGCGTGAAACCGTGCGTCGTGAATCCCAGCGCGCGCGCGATCGCACCGATGTCGTCGTAGAGGCGATAAAGTGTGGCGCTCTTTTCAACCGCCAGCCAAACAACACTGCTGTCAATCAATTGCGCACTCGTGCCAATTTCGAGGCGCAAAGTTTGGAGCGTGAACGCGCGCAATGAACGGCAATACGTAGCGAGCTGATGATGCAACGCGTTCAGATCGGTTACGCCGTCGAGGTACTGCACGGTGCAGTGTGGTGCGCCCGCCGGTACACCGCCAAGCTGGATCGCCGCGCGCGCGAGTTGCGCGACCAATGCGAACATGTCGTCTTGTACGAAACGCGCCAGGACAAACGCGCGTTGGGCAAGGGGTTCCGGTGAAAATTCAATTTGCATTCACGCAGTCGCCGTGATTGGGTGGTTGCGAGCCGACGATGAATTCGAATTCGTCGTTAGACCGCGCTGCGCGCCCCAGGTATGGTGTTCCGCATTCTCGCGACTAGTCATCGTACGCTATCTCCCACGCGATACAACCCCGGCAACTCGACCGGCAATTTGCCTTGCGCTTTAATTTTGCCCGACAACACATCGGCGAGCGCATCGAGCATCGGCGGATTCGCGCCGTAGATCGCGAGGTACGTCGGCGCGTCCGGCAACGCGAGCAAATCGTACGGCGAACGCGTCGCGACGACAATCACCGGCGCGTTCAGCTTGAGCAACGCGTTGACGAGTTCAACTTGCTGTGGATTCTTCGCGACATCGCTCGTCGCAACGATGACGACACGACCATCCTGCGCGGTTTGTTTCACGCTCACGATTTCGGCTTGGGTCGGCTGCGCTTTGACTTGCATCGTCGTCGCGCCGAGGCGATTGCCCAACTTGTACGCGCCGGTTTCGACGACGAGCAAACCTTGCGAAGAATTCGAAACCTTCGCAAGGTTATTCGCCTGATCGCGCACGAGCGTGACCGCCTGCCGCGCGACCTCACGCGAAAGAGTTTTATTCTCAATCGAACCGACGGTATCGGCGGTCGGCGGTCGGCGGTCGGCGGTCAATAGCCCAAACTGTTCCTTCGCGCGCATCACGCGCCGCAGCGCGTCGTCTACGCGCGATTCGGGCATGTCGCCGCGGCGCACCGCGTCCACGAGCGCGGCGTGTGCGTCGCGATGCATCGTGTAGCCGGTTTGGAATAGCAAAATGTCCGCGCCGGCTTGTAGCGCGGCGACTGCGGCTTGCGGCGCGGGATATCCGCTCGTCGCGAGCGCGCCCATCGTCAACTCGTCCGTCATCACGAGACCGTCGTACTGCATGTCGCCGCGCACCAAATCGGTGAGCACGCGCGGCGAAAGCGTCGCGGCAAGTTTCGGCGTTGGATCAATCGCGGGAAAGGTGACGTGCGCGGACATGATCCCGGCGAGATTGTTTTTCATCGCCGCGCGAAACGGTAGAAACTCGACCGACTCTAAACGCGCGCGGTCGTGCGGCACGGACGAGAGCGCGACGTGCGAATCCACCGATGTGTCGCCATGCCCGGGAAAATGTTTGCCAATCGCGATGACGCCCGCGCCTTGCATTCCTTCGATGAACGCGACGCCAAACTCGGCGACGCGCATGGGATCGGAGCCGAACGAGCGCGTGCTGATGATCGGATTCACCGCGTTGTTGTTCACGTCGAGGTCGGGCGTGAGATCCATGTTGAAACCGAGCGCGAGCAGTTCCGCGCTGAGCGCGCGCGCGATGCGCCGCGCGTTTTCGGCGTCGCCGGTCGCGCCGATTGCCATTTGCCCGGGAAACTCGGTGAAACCCTTGTCCTCGCGCAAGCGCGCGACGACGCCGCCTTCCTGGTCAATCGTCGTGAACAAGGCAGGGTCGCCCATGTCGCGCGCGGCGGCTTGCAAATCGGCGTTGAGTTGCGCGACCTGGGTCGGCGATGCAACATTGCGGTCGTAAAAAATCACACCGCCGATGTGCAGTTGTTGAATCACCGCGCGAAATTCCGGCGTCAAGGTTGTGCCGTCAAAACCGACGAGCATTAGTTGTCCGATTTTTTGATCGAGAGACATGGTATCCATTTTCGATTTTTGATTTCCGATTTTCGATTGGGGTGTGGCAAGCGGAGGTTGTGTTGACGAGCAACCGATCAATAACAAACTAACGAGCGTGACGAACCTGAGCATCGCATCCTCAAAAAGGTGATGCGTGATTACGCAATACGCAATTCGTAATACATATAGCGTATTCCGTATTGCGTATTCCACACTGCGTATCACGCATCACGCATCACGTCTTACAACTTACTTGATTTCCCATTTCTCCGCGTAGAACGGCACGTACTTGCCTTCGTTCACATCGTACCACGTGAGTGGCGGATACATGAACGGGGCGAGCACCGCGCCGATACCACTCACCGTCGCGTTGCTGTCGGTGGCAAACGCGTTCAAGTTTGCCTTTGGTGGTTGGATGTATGGGTACGACGTCTTGAATTCTTTCGTCTTGTTCGTCGCGCTCGGCTTGAGTTGACCGCTCAAGAATTGGCGCGCGACCGGCGAGTTGTTCTGATTGTTCTTGTAAATCTTGTCGTCTTGCGGCAACCAACCGGTGACGCGCGTCTTGGTGTCAATCGGGTCGGTGAGGTAACGTTCGAACATCATCAAGACAGGCAGTTGTTCGTTGAACATGCTCACGACATCGGCGACGTAGGGTTTTTGCGCTTCCACGTCAAACCCTTCCGCCATCTTGTCCACCCACTCTTTGATGTTGATCTCTTTGCCATCCGCGGTCTTTTGCTTGAACGGCAAGTTGATGCCGCGTTCGCCTTCCGCACCTTCGGGATTGTTCTTCCAGCCCGCGCTCACCACCCCCGGACGCAGGTTGTAATCGAACGAGACGTACGGGTGAAAGTAGGTGAAGCGGAAACCAATGTCCATCGAGATTTGGTACTTGCCCGATTTGTGCACATTCGTGCGTTCGGACGATTGGTACGGCTTGACCGTGATCTTGATGCCGAACTTGGTCAATTGTTGCGCGACATTTTCAGATGACGCGAGGTATTCGGTGAAATCGGCGGGCACGCTCAATTCGTACTCCATCTTTTTGCCCTTGTCGTCCACCCAGATTCCATCGGACCCTTTTTTGAAATTGAGCCCGGTCAACAACGCTTCGGCTTTTTTCACGTCCGCGTCGTACGTGTTAAGTTTGGCGAGTTGCGCGGCGGAAAGCCAGGTCGGCACGGCGGCATCGGTGAACCCCGCTTCGTACTTGACCGGGCGGCACGCATCGCCGAACGCGACCTTGCAGTTCTCGACACGATCAATCGCGTACGCAAATGCTTGGCGGACTTCTTTTTTGTTCAGCGGATACACGTCGTTGTTAAAGTACATGCCTGGACCGTTCGTCCCAGGTCCGCCAAGGACGACCATGTAACTGCCGACCGCGCGAATCGCTTGCAAGTTTGCGGGGCTGTACGCGTTCGAGGAATAGTCCATCTCGCTCGACAGGTACAACGGCATATCCTGAACGGTATCGCCCCAGTAGACGGTCACTTTATCGAAATCAATCTTGTCGGCATTGAACCCGGTCGCGTTCTTGACCAGAGTGAGCTGCGCTTCGGTGATGCTCTTGGGATCAATGTTGTACGGACCGTAGACGACCGCGCTCGGCGGACGGAACGCGAGCATTTCGTCCAACACCTTGGTCACATCCGTGCTCTTGCGGTCCGCATTCTTTTTGCGGAAATCGGCGGCGGCGTCCATCCACTTGCCGTACTGCGCGTACGGGCGCGTCACTTGCGAACGCACAATCGTGTCGAGAATCGCGGGACCCGGCGTCTTGATCATGAAATCAATCGTCGTGTCATCTTTCGCGACGACATCGGTGAGCAAGTTCCAGGTCGAGCTGGACTGCAGCCACAAAATGTCGTACGTGCCGACAATATCTTTCGTCGTAAAGTTCGAACCGTCGCTCCACTTCATTCCTTTACGAAGTGTCACCGTCAACGTAACTGGCTTGGGACCAGCGACGGTCGGCGCAACGGCGGCTTTCGTCGGTTCGGGCGCTTTCGTGGCAGCCGGCGCAGTCGTCGGCGCGGGGGCTTTGGTTGGTTCCGGCGCTTTGGTGGGCACGGCAGTTGGAGCCGGCGCCTTAGTCGGTTCCGGCGCTTTCGTCGGTGGAACCGGCGTGGCGGTCGGCGCGGGCGCACACGCGACGACTAGGACAAACACAGTGAGCAATGTCAGAACGAGCAATAACTTTCGCATTTTCTCTCCTCCTCAAATTTAGTGGTTGGAAGTTGGGTAGGTAAGGTAGTTGGGTGGTTAATGTGGATTGCACCTCCTTTAGTAAAATCATCCGCTCGCGCGTTTGACGATGATGGCGATGAGTGCGAGCATCACGAGACCGATTATAAACGAGGTCACGGTAATGACAAATTCCGCCGTCCCAGGTTTTTCAAAAAATAAGAGCGCCCCGGAGACGAGCGTGAAAAAGAGTGCGATGCGAAACCAGGCGAGACCGAGTTCGGGATTCATAAGTCGTTGGGTAGTTGGGTGGTTGCGTAGTTGGATGGTTCACTCGAACCACCCAACCACCTAACCACCTTTCACCAAATGGCAAGCCACCATTGCCCCATTCGCCGCACGCAACTCTGGCACGTCGCGCACACACACATCGCCGACAAATTGCGGACAGCGCGGATGAAATGCGCAGCCGGTCGGCAAGCGCATGAGACTCGGCACATCCATACTGCGGAGTTGGATTTGTTTTTTGTGCCGCGTCACTTCGGGATCGGCTTCGGGAATCGCGGAGAGCAAAACCTGGGTGTACGGATGCTGCGGATGCTCGACCAATTCGCGCGCGGGCGCAAGTTCGACCAAGCGACCCAGGTACATCACGCCGATGCGCCCTTCCCATGCGAAATATTTGGCGAGCGCGAGATCGTGCGTGATGAACAGCACCGCCAATCCCATCGCCTCTTTCAATTTCGTCAGCGTGTTGAGCAGACTGATGCGAATCGAAACGTCCACCATCGAGACTGCTTCGTCCGCGATGATGAACGACGGCGCGACGGTCAGCGCGCGCGCAATTGAAACGCGCTGGCGTTGTCCGCCGGAAAGTTGATGCGGAAATTTTTCGAGAAAATCGTCCGGCGGCGTGAGATCAACCAGTTCGAGCAACTCGCGCACGCGTTGACGCGTCGCCGCGTCGCCGCGCGTGAAACCGTGATGGCGCAACGGTGCGGCGATGATATCCTGAATCGTGTGCGTCGGGTTGAGCGACGAGTACGGGTCTTGATGCACCATCTGCACGCCCAGCCGAAATTGTTTGTGCTCGCTTCCGCGCAATTTGGCAATGTTTTGCCCGCGATACAAAATCTCGCCCGACGACACGGGTAGAACGCCGGCGATCATTTTGCCGGTCGTCGTCTTGCCGCAACCCGATTCGCCGACGAGGCAGAGGATTTCGCCTTCGTTCAATGCGAACGACACATCGTCAACGGCTTTGATCGTTTGGCGTTTGACTTGGAATGTACGCGTAACTTGCTTAAGAATGATGATTGGGTTGGACATAGATTCACGCCTTGAACTTTTCTAACGATTGTCGCGCATTCCGCCACTGCCAGCACGCCACCTGATGTCCCGCGGCGATTTCTTCGAGTTCGGGTTCATCGCGTTTACATTTTTCGTCGGCGAGCGGACAGCGCGGGTGGAACTTGCACCCGGTCGGCAATTCGATGAGGTCAGGCGGCGAACCTGGGATCGAAGTCAAATCCTCTCTCGTGCCTTTAAGCGTCGGCACCGCATTGATCAACCCAATCGTGTACGGGTGCGTCGGCTGCTTGAACGTCGTCGCGACATCCGCGAGTTCGACGACCTTGCCCGCGTACACCGTCGCGACGCGATCCGCGAGTTCGGCGGCGAGCGACAAATCGTGCGAGATAAAGATGAGCGAGAAATCGAGTTTCGTTCGCAACTCTTTCAACACATCCATGATGTTGCGTTGTGTGAGAATATCGAGTGCGGTCGTCGGCTCGTCGAGAATCAACAATTGTGGTTCGAGTAGCAAACTCAGCGCGATCAACACGCGTTGCCGCATGCCGCCGGACAATTCGTGCGGAAATGATTTCCACACGCGGTCTGGGTCGAGCCGCACCATTTTGAGCAATTGCTCGGATCGTTCTTTGAGCGCGCGCCCTTGCACGTAGCCGTGCGCCTTCGACGTGTCCGCGAATTGCTCCGAGATACGCAGAACTGGGTTGAGCGCGTTGAGCGCGGACTGGAACACCATCGCGCATTCTTTCCAGCGAAACTCGCGCAGTGCCTTGCCTTTGAGCGTGAGCGCGTCAATCGTGTTATTGTCGCGGCGATAGATCGCTTTGCCTTGCGTAATTTTCGCAGTCGCGGGCAACAACTGCACGACGCCCAAGCCGAGCGTCGTTTTGCCGGAACCGCTTTCGCCGATGAGCGCAAGTGCTTGTCCGCGTTGCACGTCGAACGACACGTTGCGAATCGCGCGCACCTTGCCGCGCTGCGCGGCGTACTCGATAGAGAGATTTTGGACGGATAAGGTTGGTTGCATAATTAGAAGTTGGAGGTTGGAGGTTGGAAGTTGGAGGTTAGAATCCAATTTCCAACCTCCAACTTCCAACATCTAATCAAACGCTTGTTCGCAATCTGGGATTGAACACTTCTTCGAGCGAGCGCGCGAAGGTGATGAGCGCAAGTTGGAACAACACGATCGCGCCCATCGGTGCGAGGATGCTCCAGGATGCCGACGCGGTGAACAGCACACCGCGCCGTTCCGCCGCGCTAATCATCACGCCCCAGTTTGAGCTAGAGTACGGGACGATGCCGAGAAACACGAGGCCGGTCTGTTGATAAATCGCGAATGTCATTGTGAAAATCATCGAGACGACGATGAACGACATCATGTTCGGCAAAATTTCGCGGAACACAATGTCGCGTGTGCCCAAGTCGAGCATCGTCGCGGCTTCGATGTAATCGCGTTTTTTCAGCGACAACACTTGGGCGCGCACCTGTCGCGCCAGTCCGGGCCAATCGAGAAGCGCCATCAAAATCGAAAGCGTCACAATGTCGTTCAACTTGATCACCGTCGCGATGACCGCGAGCAAAGGAAATTTCGGAATCGTCAACCAGATGTTAACAAGTTCCATCATCATGCTATCGAGCGTGCCGCCAATGAACGCGCTGATCGAACCGACCGTCACCGCAATCGTGGTGGCGATCAACCCAGTGAGAAACGCAATCGTCACAATGTCCTTACCGCCATTGATGACCTTGCGCAGATTGTCTTGTCCCTGAAAATCAGTGCCGAGCCAATGCTTGAGCGACGGACCTTGATTGATGTCGGCAACGTTCGCGGACGTTTCGGGGGGCCAGATCAACGGACCGAAAAGCGAGAGCAAGACGATGAGCAGCGTCATCAGAAATCCGAACATGCCCATCTTGTTGCGCGCGAGGAGTTTGAGCGTTTTGCCGGTTTCGCGCAGAGTGCCGATGAAAAAATCGCGCCACGCGTTCATCTAGTTGCCTCCGCCCGCGATGCGAATGCGCGGATCAAGCCAGCCATAGAGAAAATCGGCGACGAGATTCGCGGCGACAACGGAAATCGTAATGACGAGGAAGACGCCTTGCATCACCGGATAATCGCGTTCGGAAATCGCGCGCGCGAGCAAAAAGCCGACGCCGCGATAGGTGAACAAACTTTCGAGCAACAGCGAGCCGCCGACCGCGAAGCCAATCGAAATCGCAAGACGCGTGAAGAGCGGCAGCGTCGCGTTGCGCCCGACGTACGCGGTGAGGATACGAAAATCGCTCAAGCCGCGTGCGCGCGCAACCGTCACATAATCTTCGCCGAGCGTCGTGATCGTATTGCTCTTCATAATTAAAATCCACGAACCGACCGATGCCAGGACGTAGACGAGCAACAATACTTTGACGTGCGTGAATGCATCGGCGAAGAATTCGAACGAGAATTCCGGTTGAATGCCGGGCGATAGCGCGCCACGCATTTCGGAAAGCGGCACGAGTTTCCACGTGACGTTCAACAGCAGAATTGCGAGCAGACCGATGAGGTACGGCGACACGGCATCGAGCATGGCGGCGAGATTACTGATGAGGTGGTCAATCCATGAATCGCGTGTGTATGCGATGATCGCGCCGAGCGCAATGCCGAGGACAAACGTGATGAGGAGCGACAAGCCAACACTGAACAGCGTCCACGGCAAAACTTGGACGACTAGATCGGTAACAAACAGCCCGCGCGATTTGTACGATCTGCCGAGGTCGCCGCGCGTGACATTGGCGAGATATTCCAAGTACTGTTCGTGCGCCGGCGCGTTGAGATTGATGCTAAGTAGCGATGCGGCTTGCGTGCGCGCGTCGTCCGCCGACATGCCTTGCGCGGTGAGGTCTTGAATCAAAATGTCCACCGCGTTGCCCGGCATCGCGCGAATCACAAAAAATGTGATCGTCGTGACGAGCCACACGGTGAACAGCGCTTTGACGATGCGGCGCAGGATAAAATTGTTTGTGATGCGCTCGACCAGCGTCCAAAGCGAAAACACTTGGGGTTGTGCTTGAGAGGTGACTGCCATAGATGACCTCGTTTTATCATTTAGCAAGCGTGACTAACAAACGCTCTAATTCGACATTCAACGCGGCATAACCGCCTTGATTGATGTGCAACAAATCAATCCGATATTCTGAGCGAACCACACCTTCACCATTTGCAAGGATCGCAAAACCATCAAAGACGATCACACGCTCACTTGCCAACGAACGAATGTAAGCATTAACGTCGGCAATCGCCTTGGCGACATCGTCCGACCAAAACAAGCGCCGTTCCAACGGAACCTGCCCTGATGGAAAAATGGTGGTCAAGATAACAGTTGCATTCTGTGCAACCGCCTGGTCAACAATTCGCTTGATGTTCGCTTTGCAATTTGCGATAATATTATCTTTCCGCTCAGGAAAAAGCGGGATCGTCTTGAGATCGTTGATACCGACTTGGACAACAACGACTCGCGGGCGCAATGGAGCAACATGAGCATCAAACCGCGCGGCGACCTGTGCCGACGTTTGCGCGCCAATCCCGCGATTTACAATTTGAAAAGGAACATTCTCCGGCGGCGTCCACGCAAAAGCCCGTGAATCGCCAAAGAACACCAGAATCGGTTTGTCAATGCTCACAGGTGTTTGAATCGGATAAGCATCTAACCCAAGCGGATTGAGACGAACGGCGTTCAATTCTTTGTAGTAATTATCGCCCTGCTGAAAAAGCACAATGTTGAAAAAAACAGAACTGAGCAATCCTACCCCAAGTGCAATCAATCCAAGATCTTTTATGTGCCCAGATTTCATCATCCCAACCTAATGTGCAATTTCCGGGTTGTCATTTCGAGGAGCGGTTTTCGCGACGAGAAATCTCGTTGTCGTCAGAGACGAGCGATTTCTCGCTACGCTCGAAATGACAAACAAGTTGCACGCGGCATTATCCCAGTCTCTTCCAAAACACCAACTCGCTCACACCTTGTACCACATAATCATCTAGTTTGCCAACTTGCTTGTATCCCAACCGCGCGTAAAACTGTTGCGCGTCGGTGTTGAAATCCGACACGAGCAGAAACAGATCGCGCGATTGCGCGTGCGCTTCCGCGAATTCCATCAACGCGCGCCCCACACCACCGACGCGCGCATCAGGACGCACGCCGATGAGCTGGATGTACGCACTACGATTGAACGCGCCGCGCGCGACCAGCCACACAAATCCCAGTACCTCGCCCGCGCGTTCCGCAACAAAAATCGTCGCACCGCTCGCGAGTCCGCTCGACAATCGTTCGGCAAAACTCGCTTCGGTTACGTCGTAGCGTTGCCACAACGGCGTCGCGGCAACCCAGCGCGCGATGCCGGGAATGTCGGCGGGGATGAGTGGGCGGATGGTCAGTTCGTCAGTCATTTCTTCTTCATCCGCGATGGGGCGATTGAAATCGCCTTTGTGGGCGTCTCGCCGGGCGTCCGCCTGCGCGGACGCGCTTTCGCCCGCGCACTATAGCCCCGTAGCGAAGCGGAGTGGGGGCGGGCGACCAGCCACCGGCTCACGCGGGGCAATTTCAATTGCCAATTCGCGGATCAATACTTTAATCGCGGATCGAGCGCGTCGCGCAAGCCGTCACCGAGTAGATTGAACCCGAGCACACCGAGCATGATCGCCATGCCGGGCGACACCGCCATCCACGGCGCGATCTCCATCATCCGCCGGCTCTCGCTCAACATACTGCCCCACGACGGTTGCGGCGGCTGCGTGCCCAGACCCAGGAATGACAACGCGGCTTCGGTCAGCATCGCCCACGAGAGCGCGAGCGAAACCTGGACGATGATCGGCGCGACCATGTTCGGCAAAATGTGACGCGTCAAGATACGTAAATGCTTTGCGCCGACGCAACGCGCGGCGGAAACGAATTCCATCTCCTTCGTTGCGAGGACCGGACCGCGCGCCACGCGCGCAAAGATCGGCGTGTAGACGACGGCAATCGCGAGAATCGTGTTGTTCGCGCCCGGACCGAGCGCGGCGACAATCGAAAGCGCGAGCAGAATCGCGGGGAACGCAAAGAACAAATCCATCACGCGCATAATCGCATTGTCCGCGATCCCGCCGGCGTATCCAGAGAGCATTCCAATCGTGGTGCCAAGAAGCGTGGCAAGCGAAACCGCGAGTAGCGCGATCCGCAGCGAACTCGTCGCACCGTGCATCAACCGACTGAGAATATCGCGTCCAAATTCGTCCGTACCGAGTAAATACTTGGCGTTCGGTTCTTGCAAACGATCCGGCGCGCGTTGCTCGATGGGTGAGTACGGCGCGAGCACACCGGCAAACGTCGCGACGATCAAGTACAGCGCGACGAGCACGAGACCGATGACCGCGCTTTTGTAGCGGAGGAGGCGGGGGAGTTTACGTTTCGATGAATTCATAATCGTTATGTGACCGCTCTGCCCGCCGCATTCCATCTGCGGTCGGCGGTCGGTCGGCGGCGGTCAGTCGTACCGAATCCGCGGATTGACGAACGCGTACGCGAGATCGGCGAGCAAATTGATGATGACAAAATTGAACGCGATGAACACGACCGCGCCTTGCACAATCGCGTAATCGCGTTGGCTGATGCCGTTGAGCAATAGTCGTCCGACGCCGGGCAACGCGTACACTTCTTCGACGACAATCGCGCCGCCGAGCAGATAGCCCATCTCGACGCCGACGAGCGTGATGACGGGGATGAGCGCGTTCTTCAAACAGTGTACGGTGATGACTGTTTGTTCTTTCAAACCCTTGCCGCGCGCAGTGCGCGCGTAATCCTGGAACAATTCTTCGAGCAGCGAGGAACGCGTCGCGCGCATCACCGAAGCCGAGAACGCCAAGCCGAGCGTGATCGCCGGAAATAAAATTTGTTGCAGATTCGCGAGCGGATTCTGCGTGAACTCGGTGTAATTGCCCGAATTCGGAAGCATGCCGAGATAAAGCGATAAACCCAGGATGATGAGCGTGCCAAGCCAAAAATTCGGCAATGCCAAACCGACGAGCGAGAACAAACGCCCGAATAGATCAATCAGCGAATCGCGTTTGATCGCGGAGATGATGCCGACCGGTAAACCGATGAGCAAACCGATAATGACCGCGCCCAGCGCGAGTTCGAGTGTGAGCGGAAAGCGATTGAGAATTTCGCCGAGCACCGGTTGTCCGCTTCGCACCGAAAACCCCAAATTGCCTTGGAGCGCGTTCGTCAACCAAATCCAGTACTGCTCCGGCAATGACTTGTCCAGTCCATAGTACGCCCGCAACGCCGCGGCTTGGACCTCGGTCAGTTTGTACTGCGTGCCAATCATCGCGCTGATCGTGTCACCGGGAATTAGACGCATCACCAGAAACACGATGATCGAAATGCCGAACAAGGTTGGCACGAGCGCGATGAGGCGCTGTAAAATAAATCGTTGCATCCCAGATTTCAGATTTCAGATTTCGGATTGCAGATTGCAGTTGGCGTTTGCCAAATCTGCAATCTGCAATCTACAATCTGAAATTATTTGTCCAGCCAGGTTTCGCGCAGGTACGTGTTCGCGCCGTTCGCCAGCGGCACAAAGCCCTTGACGTACGGTTGCATCACGCGATATTCGTAGCCGACGTACAGCCACACCCAGGGCACGGCATCCGCAAGTTTCTTTTGAATGTTGTCGTAGATTTCCTTGCGTTTCGCCGGGTCCGCGGTCACGCGACCTTGTTCGAGCAACTTGTCAATTTCCGGATCTTTGTAATTGGCGACGAGGTTCAAGTTGCCGGTGCTGTGCCAATAGCGGAAGAACATGATATCGGGATCGGGATTGCCGCCATTGAGCGCGACCGTCGCATCGAAATCGCCCTTGAGCCAGCGATCCACGTAGACGCCTAGTTCGAGCGATTCGATTTCGGATTCGATGCCGATCTTTTTCAACTGCGCTTGAATGTTCTGCGCTTCGGCAAGCGCGGTCGGTGGTTCTGCGTTCGCCGCCATGATCTTGAACTTGACCGTCGGGTTGCCCGCGTCGGCGAGCAATTTCTTCGCCTTGTCCACATCCTTGGTGTAGCAGAGCAGGTCTTTGAGCGCCGCGCGATAGAACGGCGGAGTCGCGGGCGAAGTCACTTCGCCTTCGCCGAGTGACGCCACATCGAGCGTCTCTTGGCGATCAATCGCGCACGACACGGCTTGGCGCACCTTCAGGTCTTTGAACATCGGGCGCGAGGCGTTCAACTGCAACACGTGGTACGCGAGCGCGGGCGCGCGCGTCACCGTCAGTCCACTGCCGCCCGCGCCGGCGCGAATGCCCACGCGCGGGTCGTTGATGAGCGCCCAGTCAATCGTCTTGGCGCGCAAGCCGGCGAGAATGCTCGCTTCATCTGGGATCGTGCGGAACTCGATGCCCGCCAGGCGCGGCTGTCCGGGAATCCAGTAATCCTTGTTCGCGTCGAGTTTGAGGATTTTGTCCGGCTGCCAATCCGCAATCTTGAACGCGCCGGTACCGTTCGCGGTTTTCGCCGGGTCTTGTCCGCCGCTCACCGCTTTCTTCGAGAGAATCGCGCTGTTGAGACTCGTCATCGCCGCGGGCAACGCGCCGTTCGCCGTTTTCAGTGTGAACACGACCGTGTTCGCGTCCGGCGTTTCGATCTTTTCAATCAACGCGTAATTTGCGCGCGCCGCCGCGCCGGTCTTTTCGTCGAGGATGCGTTCGAACGAGAATTTTACATCGTCCGACGTCATCGGGTCGCCATTGTGGAACTTTACATTTTTGCGCAGCGTCATCGTGAGCGTCTTGCCGTCTTCCGACCACTTCCACGCTTCGGCGAGATGCGGCACAACTTTCATATCTTTGTCGAGCGTCACGAGCGGATCGTAAATCAACTCGAGCACGCGGAACGACGCGAACGCGGTTTGTTTGTGCGGGTCGAGACCTTGCATATCCGCTGCGCGCGCGGCGATCAACACGCCGCCGGATTTCGGCGCGGCAGTCGGCGCAGGCGTCGCGGTCACAACTCGTTCGACGACCTTGGTTGCTTCGACTACTTTTTCGACCACCTTAGTCTGTTCGACCACGCGAGTCTGCTCGACGACTTTGGTCTGCACGACTGGCGCGGGCGCGGTAGGTGCGGCGCACGCGATCAACATCAGCGCAGACAGCGCGAGCACAGAAACGATTAGTGTGATTTTGCGTAACATTCTATCTCCTCCTGGAAAACAATTTGACCGATTGACCGGGCAAAGGTCGCGCGAGCCATCCTCCTCTATCCCCGAATTTTTATGGGACGCGGATTAACGCGTACCCTGGCACTTTGATCCCGCCAGGCATGTGTGCGCGTTGATAAAAAAGAAAAATCCGCGTTTGTCCGCGTTCATCCGCGCCCAATGTCCTCCGCGAGCGGCACAAGCAATTCCAACTTCCAGGGTTGGACATGCGGCGAGACCGAACACGCCGTACTCAAAATGTATCCACCGCCGATTTTGCCGATGCGAATTCGCTGCACCGCTTCCGCGATCACTTGCGCGTGTGTTTCGTACGCGAGCAACGCGACCGAATCGAGATTACCTTTGATGAACAACTTGTCGCCGATGCGTCGCTTGGCTTCCGCGAGTTCGACGTTGCCGAGCGGCGGCGGATCGAGTGTGTCAATGCCTTGCGTCCCAGTTTCCGCCATCAACTCAAGCCGATCGCCGATGCGTCCGCACGTGTGCGTGTAGACTGGGATTGCCTCACCCCACTCCCCCTGCACCCCCTCTCCCCTCTCCTGTAGCCACGTCCTTAAGGGCGTGGCTACAGGAGAGGGGAGAAGGGAACGAGGGGTGAGGAGTGTGGTTGCCTTCACCGCGTTGGTCACGCGCCGCTCGTACGGCATCACAAACTCGCGATACATCGCGGTCGAGATGAGCGAACCGCCGGCGAACGCGGACGAAATCAGCACCGCGTCCACGCCGCGCCTCGCCTGCGCCACCGCCCACACGATTGACGCGTCGGTGAGTCGGTCGAGTAGCGCGTGCGCTTTGCCTGGGTCGGTGATGAGCGAGAGTAACGCTTGCTCGTAACCAAACAACTCCATGTAATGCGTGAACGGCGAAAACACTTCGCCGTGAATAGAAACTGAATCGCCAACCGCGCGTTTGACGAGATCAATCGTGCGAAAGAAATAATCCGGAATTTCGCGCAAAACGCCGCGCGTCTCAGCAACGCGCGGAATGTGGTACGTATTCCAAACGTATCCTGGTAATTCGTCAATCGCGTCGAGATGGTCTGGGTCAATCGTTTCGAAATCCGCGCGCGTCGTTGGCTCGTGTTGCGGATTCTCGTCGCGTGGTACGAACGTGACGCCGCCATCGCGCCACGTCAATCGTTCGCCCTCCGAGTTCGTTTCGATGGACGCCACATCGTCGAGCACATTCGCGGGACGACCGGGAATGTTGATAAGAATGCCGTCGAAGCGATAACGCTGTTGCAGTGCGACCAGCGCCTCGGCAAAACCTTCGCTCGTGAACCAGATGCGATGCGGCGCGATGCCCGCGTTCAAAAAGTAATGTCCCAGCGCAAGTTGGCACATTACCGGCACGCGGTCAACCGGTTGGTGGCGCATCGCGCGCGCGACGCGTTCGCGGCTGTTCATGGAATTCTAGATTCTAAATTCAAAATTCGTAATTCGGTGCGCAGTACCGGTAGGCGCGAATTACGAATTACGAATTGCAACTGGCTGTCCGGTCTTCAACGATTCAATCACCGCCGCTTGCGCGAGCGCGATCGGCAACGCGCGGCGCGGCGAGGTGTCCGGCTCGCGCTGGTCGCGGATGCACGCGAGAAAATGCTGGAGCGACGCGACGAACGCGCCGGTGATTTTGCCGCCCACTTCGTCCGCCGTGTGCGGTCCGATGAACTCGACCTTTTGTCCACCGCGTGTATCAAAAATCTCGGCGGTGCGCGTGCGATTGTTGTACATGATCGCGCCGTCACTGCCGATGATTTGCATGTACCCGTCGGCGACGCGCGGGTACGTGTTCGGGTGAATCCACGACGAATGAAAATTCGCGCCAACGCCATTCTCGAATTGAATCAACGCGTTCAACCCATCGTGCGCCGCAAAGCCGCGCGCGTCGAGCGTGCCGCGCACCTCGCGCGCGATCACTTCGACGGGACGCGCGTGGATGAACCACTCGGTCATATCCAAATCGTGACTGCTCATAAAATAAATCGGCGACGTTTGCGACGACCACCCAGGAATCATCCCAGTCGGCACATAAATCGTATCGAACTTGACCGAGATGACCATACGCGGCGCGCCGATGTTGCCCGCGTCAATCTGTTGTTTGATCCAAATGTGATCGCTCACGTACCGTTGGCTAAAATTCACCATCGCAACGCGCTTGGACGCGGCGACGGCGGCGACGATTGCGCGCGCATCGTCGGCGGTCGTCGCGAGCGGCTTTTCGAGGAGGACGTGTTTGCCCGCGTTGAGCGCGGTGAAAACGGGGTCGCGATGCAAATGGTCTGGCGTCGCAATGCTCACTGCGTCCACTGCGACGCGGTCCAACATTTGTTTCAAGTCGGTGAACGCACGCGCGCCGTTTGCCTGCGCGATTTTTTCCGCGCGTGCCGCATCCACATCCACGACCGCGACCAGTTCCGATTCGTCCATTTCGTGGAACACGCGTGCGTGCCGCGATCCCAGGATGCCCGCGCCGACGACGGCGACGTTGGTGATTGTCATAGTTTTTTGTCCAAAGGTCGGGTAAATGGTAATTGGTAATTACCATTTACCAATTACCACTTATCCCTTCAGTGCGCCCATGCGGACGCCTTCGAGGAAATATTTCTGGAAGAGCAAAAAGAAAATGATCATCGGCAACGCGGCGAGCGACGCGCCGGAAAAGATAATGCCCCAGTCCGTCATAAACTCGCCCTGCATATTCGCGACGCCGACCGTGAGCGTATAATTCTGCGGCTTGTTCAACGCGATGACGGGCCACAGAAAATCGTTCCAACTGCGGACGAACGTGAAAATCGCGAGCGCGGCAATCGCTGGCTGCGAGAGCGGCAGAATCACGTTGCGAAACACGCCGATCTCGTTGCAGCCATCAATGCGCGCGGCATCTTCGAGTTCAGAAGGCAACGTTTGAATGTACTGCCGCATCAAGAAAATGCCGAACGCGTTCGCAGTGCCGGGCAGAATCAGCGCCCACAGCGAATCAATCAAACCGAGTTGGCGATTGATGATGTAAAGCGGGATGAACGTCACGTGAATCGGAATCATCAACGTGCTAATGATGAGCCAGAAAAACAAATTGCGAAATGGAAAATTTTTCTTGGCAAACGCATAGCCCGCGAGCGTATCAAATAAAATGTGCCACGCGGTTACCGCAAGTCCGACGATCAAACTGTTGATCATCCAGTTGGAATAAAATTTGTTATTGACCAACAATCGCTCAAAGTTGTCCAGTTTGAACGCGGGCATCAGGATCGGCGTAAGCGGCGGCACGGAGGTGATCGGCGTGAACGCGTTCGCGAACAACCAGTACATCGGAAAGAGCGCGATGACGGCAGTTGCAATCAGCGTGAACCAGACGAGCGCGGCGCCGGAGGAAAATGGTCTCTTCATTTGAATATGATTTCCTGTCTGCTACTTTACGGATTTAGCGTGGGAAGGAAAGGAGGGAAATGAAGAAAAGTTCCTTCATTTCCTTCATTTCCATTATTCCCTTCCGTTCAGTACTCCACATCGCTTCGCAACGCGCGGAATTGGAACACCGCCACACTCGAGATAATCAAAAACAACACAAATGCCTGGGCGGAGGCGACGCCGAAATTGAAATCCTTGAACCCGTTGTTGTATATCTGCGTAACAATGGTTTGCGTCGAATTGCCGACGCCGCTTGGCACCATGATGTAAATGCGCTCGAACACTTCGAAACTCGCGATCGTGTAGAGCACGACGAGATAGAGCGTCGTGGATTTGATGAGCGGCACCGTAATATGCCACCACTTGCGAATCGCGCTCGCCCCATCCAATTCGGCGGCTTCGTAAAATTCAGCGGGGATCGCACCCATCGCCGCGCTGTACAGCACGACCGCGGTCGCCGGAATCGTGAGCATCGCGGAGAGCGTCACACTGCCGAGCGCGATGTCGGGGTCGGACAACCAGCGCATCGGCGCGATGCCGATTAAACGCAAGAGATAATTCGCAAAGCCCCATTGTCCGTTGAAGATGTACGCCCAGGTCATTCCAACGATCAGCGCGCTCGTGACCGCCGGCAAATAGTACGCCGCACGAAAGAACGTACGCAAGCGATGACTGAGCGGCTGGATCAAACTCGCGAGAATCAATCCAACCAGGATGTTTGTTGTCACTGTGAAGAGAGTATAGATCACCGTGTTGCGAATCGCGGTAACGAAAATCCCACCGAGCATCGTAAATGCGCGTTCATAGTTCGCGTAAAGCGGATCCATCCACACGCCGCCGCGGGCGAGACTGTACCGCTGAAATGAAATGATAAACGACCACACGACCGGCACTAACACGAATATCGTGAACGTGGTCATACTGGGAAGAATGAAGAGATAACTCCAACCGTGCTTGCGGAGAAACTGGCGGACTGTTGTCATTACGCCTCGCTTCTATTTCAGATTGCGTATTGCGTATTCCGTAATCGGATTAACCGACACGGAATACGCAATACTCTTCACGCGCCACGTTCTACTTGGTCGAAATCAACTTGTCGGCTTCTGCCGAGATTTTCTTCATCGCGTCTTCGGGTTTGATCTTGCCGAAAATGATGTTTTGATATTCGGGGTGGATCAAGCGCGTGAGCGGCGCCCATTGTGGGATGAGCGGGGTAACCCACATATCCGGCAACATGGGCAGGAACTTGTCGAGCGGTGCGACAATCTTTACGGATTTGCGCGAGCCCGGTGCGAGATAGAACCCGGTCGGCACGTTCGATCCGGGTGGCACGTCCTCTTGCACTGCGTTGCTGGTCAAGTAGCGACCCAGGTCCATCGCGGCTTGCCGTTTGACCGCGTCCTTCATCTTCGCAACGCCGATCAAGCCGACGGCGCCGACCGTGAGTTTGTTGCCATTGACTGTCGGGTGCGGATAGATTTCAAAGTTCGCTTTTGCGCCAACGAGCGCTGGCGCAAAGCCGGTCGCATCCACGACCATCGCGTACTGTTTGTTAATAAAACCGCCTTTGACATCCGAATCTTTTTGCGATCCGAAATCGGGCGGCGTCACTTTGTGGACGAGCGCGAGATCGGCAAAGCGTTGCAAACCTTTGTAGGCGGCGGGATTGTTGAAACCGAACTTGCCATCCTTGGTCACGGGGCGAACACTGGGGTCTTCGCTCATCCACAAGCCCCAGGTATTGACGACGCCGGGATCAATGTAACCACTGAAACCGTAGACCTGCTCGCCGCTCGCGCGTTTGAATGTCGTTTTCTTCGCGACTTCCACGAACTGATCCCAGGTCCAGTTTTGCGGAGGCAAGTCCACTTTCGCTTCGGCGAAGACGTCCTTGTTCACATAGATGCCCATCGGGACGACCCAAAGGGGCCACGAGAATGCCTTGCCATCCTTCAAGCGGGTTACATCGAGAACATTCGGTAGAATGTCCGCTTTGTCATCGGCGGTGAGGTACGTGTCAATCGGCTCGACCAGATCCTCGGCAACGTACGCGGGCAAACGATCCGAAGCCATCCGCAAGAGATCAATGCCCTGTCCCGATTGAAGCGCGGCAGTCAGTTTGGCAAAGCCCTCATCGTTGGGCGGATAGCCGGTCATTTCCACTTTGATGTCGGGATTGTCTATCATAAACTGTGCAACCGCGTTGTCGAACGGATTCGCGAACGCGTTGCCGGGCGTGTAACCGAGCACCCAAAGATTCAACGTGCCTTTGTAACCGCTCGTGCTTTTGCGGATGCCACCTTTTGCCGTACGAACTGGTGTCGGTCCGACGGTTGGCGCAACGGTGGGTCCGGCAGCTTTGGTCGGCTCGGGCGCTTTGGTTGCAGCAGGCGCGCTGGTCGGCGCAGTCGTTGCAACGGGCGCGCTCGTCGGAGCCGGTGGCTTGGTCGCTTCCGGCGCTTTGGTCGGTGCGGGCATGCTCGTCGGAGCCGGTGGCTTGGTCGGTTCAGGCGTTGGCGCGGCGCACGCGGCGAGTAGACCCAGCGCGGCGATCAACGCGAACAAAGTAAACAGTCGTTTCACTTTCTCCTCCTTGAATGGTTGGAAACGGAAATGATCGTCGGGTAAAAATTCTTTGGCGTGCTTGTACATCACCTCCTTTTTTTCATCAGTACACCATTAATTCCCCGAAATTTCAGGATCAACAATGCGCTTTGCAGATTTCCATATTTCTGTCCTACGTCTCTCTCGAAAAGTATCGTATGTAAAATTGTCAAATGTCAACGCAGATGGGTTGTACGAAAATTCTGGAACCAATAAATGTTTCTCGATTGGAATCCCCTGTAACTTTAGTCGGGCAAAATACGAATCGGGAAATTCTGCTCGTTTTCGAATATTGTCCGTTGCGCCCAGAAAACGTAAGTTACCTATGTCGTTGATTGCTGAGCTTCCGCACCCTAACCGACTTCTGAGCATGTATTGTGGGTATATATGATCTACGTGCGGTTCATTACCTTTATATGCCACATCAAACGGTGAGTTACCCCAGCGATCACAATACACGATATTTAGAATCAATGTGCGAAGTCTGGTATCATGTAGGTGGGATTCTTGTAGTTCAACCGCATAACCACGAGATGCAAAGTACTTTTTCACATCGCTAAGTGGGAAAACGCCTTTACTGTCTTTCCCAACAATGGAATGCAACGCGTTCAGAACCGAGTCGGTGGCGCTACTATACCAATTGAAGAGTTGTGCTTTGTGATAATATGCCCCCATCAATAGTCGGTTCGCTTCATTTGGAAAAGGATTAATGAACAGGAAATCAAAAACAGGAATGAGAGAATTGTAACTACGGACAAGTTTGTCTGAGAATACCCGGACATCATGAACAATGAAATCTCGTAACTGTTGGAATGCTTTCTCAGCCTTGTCCCATGATTGTTCAATCCGTTTTATTAGTTCTTCGCCTCGCACGCCATAGAATTTTTCCGTTTGTATTTCGGCGCCTTCGCCATGCGCTAGAAGAAGACATTTCAAGACAAAATCACTATCGATGCCCAATTTTCCCCCATTGAGCAAATCCACCATTTGTTCGACACGTTCTTCAATGTCATCCCATCCCTCTTTCATGGCAGCAAACATCAAATCGCCTGAAGTGAGTTTGGTTCCCCCTGAATTTACACGAACAAAGATTTCGAGAATTCGACGATATGGGTACTGCTTCGCAACTCCATCTAATTCATCGATCCAAAAATGTTTGTCGTGGTTCAAAATCGAATGGAGTTGTTGCAAATTTGATCGAACTCTACGTTCGCGGAGTTTCCTTTGCTCATTTGGCTCTTGCAGTTTAGCTTCAAGTAAATCATTCAGTTCGTCGGCAATGGTCAATGGATTCCCATTGGCATGTTTCTCTGCCAAGTCACGAACACGGAACATAGGTAAATCTAAAGGTATAGAACTAAAAGTCAGACTATGCAGAACATCACCATTTTCAACCTCTTTATCACCTGCCGCTATATCGCAATATGCTTCTTCGGTTGTACCCAAATCACTTCGTATACCCCCACGAAAAATAGCATGAAGGGTTTGGAGTCGTTGTTGCCCATCAAGAACAAAAACTTTCTCTACATCTTTGGCTGAACGTTGTATGTCATATAAAGCAGATAAATCCGCGTCAAAATCAATAGCAGGCATAAAATGACGCGCTCGGATTTCTTCTTTGGTACGCCAAAACAAGAAGGTTTGTATCGGATACTCACGCATGAGGCTGTCGAAAAGTCTGCCCATCTGCTCTCTTTCCCACACAAATGGCCGTTGGATATGTGGGAGTAGCAAGCGATGTGCATCAATATCTTCAAGAAGTCTAAAAAGTGAACGCGGTGTGTAACTCATGAATCCAAACTCCTTTGAGAAAATTAGATTGTGCCTGAACTGATTGATTATGTTGATTCGGTTAATACAACAAATAGCTCTTTCGCTTTTCATCAAATCGCGCGAGATCATCCGCCCACGCGCGCGTCAACAATTCGATGGATTGATTCGTGAGCAAACCTTCGCGCACACGCACATCGCCGGTGAGCAAATCGAAATGCGGCGGGCGACCTTCCCAACTCGTCGGCAAAAATTCAAACTGGGTCGGCGCAAGCGCGCGGCACGCGGCGATGACATGCAAGCCGGCTGGAATCGCGCGGAACGCGTTGCAGTCGGTGATGTGCAGCTGAACGCCGTAACATTCGACGTTCGCGTGTTTGCTCGAACACGGCGTAAACGCGATGGGACGAAAAATTACCCCATCAAGTTTTTGTGCGTTGAGAAAATCGGCGAGCACGTACCCATCGAGGAACGGCGCGCCGACGATTTCGAATGGCAAGCCCGTGCCGCGTCCTTCAGAAAGATTCGTCCCTTCGATGAAACACATTCCGGGGTATGGAATCGTCGTCGCGAAATTTGGAATTCCCGGCGAAGGCGTCACCCAGGTCAAGCCGGTTTCATCGAACCACATCGCGCGATCCCAACCGCGCAGTCCAATCACACGTAACTCGGCGTTGATGCTCAACTCGCGATTGTAGAATTGCGCGAGTTCGCCAAGCGTCATGCCAAAACGAATCGGCAGAGGACCGTGACCGATGAACGATTGCAATCCTGGGTCGAGCACCGCGCCTTCGACGATGTTGCCGTTGATCGGATTCGGTCGGTCGAGGACGATGAGCGGAACCTGGTGCTCCGCGCAGGCATTGAGCGCGAGTCCGAGTGTCGCGGTGTACGTGTAGAAACGCACGCCGACATCTTGCAAATCGAAGAGGAGCACGTCCACATGGGCGAGCATCTCGCGCGTCGGTTTGCGAATCTTACCATAGAGCGAATAGACCGGCAATCCCGTCCGCGCGTCGTGTCCGGATTCGACCGCCGCGCCATCCGCCGCCGACGCGGCAAAGCCGTGTTCGGGTCCGAACAACGCGACGAGATTCACACCCGCGTCGCGCAACACGTCCACGTTCGAACGCAGAGTGCGCGTGACGCCGGTCGGATTCGTGATGAGACCGACGCGCTGGTTCTTGAGCAGATCGAGTTTTTCGTTGAGCAGAATTTCAAGACCGGTAATTACCATTTACCACTTACTTTCTTTCCAACGCCCCTCGCACCGCACCGCCCGCCTCACGTAATCTTCGCCGCGCGTCGTCCGGGGACACGCGCGTGAGCGCGACGACAATCGCGGTTTTCACTTCGTCGTTGCACTGGACGAGCAACGCGTCCGCGTCTTGCAGCGAAACCTCGCACGCGGCGGCAACGATGCGCCGCGCGCGGTCGCGCAGTTTCGCGTTCGTCGCTTGCACGTCCACCATCAAATTGCCAAACGTCTTGCCGAGTCGAATCATCGCGCCGGTGCTCAACATGTTCAACACCATCTTTTGCGCGGAGCCGGCTTTGAGCCGCGTCGAACCGGTAACGACTTCGGGACCGACGAGCACCGCGATGCCCACGTCCGCGAGTTCCTCGACCGGCGAAGGACGATTGCACGCGACGCTCGCGACGAACGCGCCGCGCCGTTTCGCCTCGCGCATTCCGCCGAGCACGTACGGCGTGCGCCCGCTCGCCGCGACGCCGACGACGCTATCGCGCTCGGTAACATTCAACAACGCGATATCGCGCGTGCCGGCATCGGCATTGTCCTCCGCGCCTTCGACCGCGTGCGTGATCGCGCGCGCGCCGCCGGCAATCAGTCCGATAACCTGGTCGGGCGAGGTGCTGAACGTCGGCGGACATTCCGCCGCGTCGAGCACACCCAGGCGTCCCGACGTTCCCGCGCCGAGATAAATCAAACGCCCGCCGCGTTTCATGCGTTCCGCAATCGCGTCCACGGCTTGCGCGATAGATTTCAGTTCGGCGGCAACCGCGTGCGCGACGCGTTCCTCTTCGGTGTTCATCAACCGCACGATATCGAGCGTGTCGAGCGTGTCAATGTTTTCGGAATGCGAATTGCGCGACTCGGTCAGCGATTCCGTATCGTCGTGTACCAAATGCACTCGCCCGGGCGTAATGTTGCCGAGCACGACCGGATGGCGCGCGCCGGTCGCCGCGGGCAAGTTGCCCGCGCGCTGGAACCAGGTCTCGTACGCGAGCATCGCAAATGCGAGCGCTTCTTTCGCTTCGCTCTTGACGCCGGTCTCGTCAATCGCGATGACGCGCGCGGGCGCGAGCAGATCGCGCACCATTTGCATCAACGTGAGATTGAGCGCGCCGCCGCCGGAAACGATCACCTCGTCCACACCGGTTGGCAGAAAATCGCGGTACGCCTGCGCGATGGAATGCGCGGTGAACGCGGTGAACGTCGCGACCAGGTCATGGTCGGAGATGCCGCGCGATTTCGCGCGCTCCCAAACCGGCGCGCCGAATTGCGCGCCGAACAATTCGCGCCCCGTTGTCTTGGGCGGTTGCTCACGCAGGTACGGTTCTTGCATCAACTCGTGCAGAAGCGTTTCGTTCACGCGCCCTTGCGCTGCGAGCGCGCCATCGCGATCAAACGACCACGCGCCGTTGGTGGTGCGTTGCGCCGCGTAATCCATCAGCATGTTGCCGGGACCGGTGTCGAAGGCGAATGGTTGTAGGGACGACACATGCGTCGCCCCTACGGGCGGAAGGTACGTCACATTCCCGATGCCGCCGATATTCTGCGCGGCTCTAGTCAAAACCGGATGCGCGAACAAGAGCAAATCGAGGTACGGCACAAGCGGCGCGCCCTGCCCGCCCGCCGCCATATCGCGGGTGCGAAAATTGGAAACGGTTGTGATGCCGGTGCGTTCGGCAATCACCGCGGCTTCACCCAGTTGCAAGGTGGACGCGTCAGGACCACTCGGAATATGCCATAGCGTTTGACCATGACTGCCAATCAAGTCCACCTGGGTCGGCACAAGTCCGGCAAGTTGAATTGCGTCGAGCGCGGCGCGCGCGAACGTTTCGCCGAGTTGAAAATTGAGCGCGCACAAGCGATCTACCGTACCGTGCGCCGGACGAAAGCATGCGAGAATTTCGTCGCGCAGTTCCGGCGCAAAATTCGCGTGATGATGCTGGACGAGTTTCCACTTGAGCGCGGGCGGCGCGCCGGTGATCTCGACGACCACCGCGTCAATGCCATCTGCTGACGTTCCTGAAATCATTCCGACGATAAGCATGAATTCAATCCTGGTGATTGGAAGTTGGAAATTGGAAGTTAGAAGTTAGAGGTTGGAAGTTGGAGCGCGCGTGGCTACTCCGACATCCGACATCCAACTTCCAACGTCTAACTTGCAATTCCTTGCGGCGCAAGCGTCGAATGGAACTTGTAACGGTCGCCGCGATAAATCGAGTGCACGTGTTCGATCAAGATACCCTGGTCGGTGTACGTCACGCGCTCCATCACGAGGACGGGCGCGGGCGCGGCGAGCCGCAAGAGCGCGGCTTCCCGCGAACGCGCGAGCGCGGCTTCAATCGTTTGCTCCGCGCGCGTGAGCCGATAGCCGTACTCGTGTTCGAGCACCGCGTAGAGCGATTCGGTCGCAAAATTATGCCGGAGCAGATTGGGGCAGAGCGCGTGCGGAAGATGCACGGTCTCAATTGCGAGCGGGATATTGTCCGAGAGACGCACGCGCGTGAGCAAAACGATTTCTGCGCCCGGCAGGACGCCGAGCATTTTTGCGACGTCGTCTTTGGCGCGTTCGATTTTCGCTTCGAGCACGCGCGACGAGGGTTTGCTGCCGCGCGATTGCATGTCCTGGCTAAAGCCGGAGAGCGCCTTGAGTTGCTGATCAATCTTGGGTTCGCTGGCGAACGTGCCCTTGCCGGCGCGGCTGTAGATCAGTCCTTCGCGCGTCAGGTCGAGCAACGCCTGCCGCACGGTCATGCGGCTGACGCGAAAACGCGCGCACAGTTCGCGCTCGGAGGGCAATTGTTGATGGGCGCGCAAACGCCCGGCGAGGATATCGGAACGCAGTGATTCTTTGAGTTGCGCGTAGAGGGGTTGCGGATGATTCCGCTTGAGACGCACCATCGTGTCTCCTGATGACTGGTCATAACCGGTCTAGACCGGTTATGATTATACCGGATTCCGGCAGGTTGTCAATTAGGCGATTTCTGCCGCACTAGCCGCGTGGCGAGTTTTGTGGTAAAATCCGTCTGGTTCTATGCGCCAACTCAAAATACTCCTCGACAACATCCGATTCGAACACACCATCTTCGCCCTCCCCTTTGCGTACCTGGGCATGGTGCTCGCCGCGAATGGTTTGCCAACTCTAGCGCAGTTCGTTTGGATTACACTCGCGATGGCGTCGGCGCGAACGCTCGCCATGTCGCTCAACCGGCTGATTGATCGCGAACTGGACGCGCGCAACCCGCGCACGCTGAATCGCCCGCTGCCGCGCGGCTTGATCTC
The DNA here is from genome assembly GCA_016219275.1 of Chloroflexota bacterium. NCBI lineage: Bacteria > Bacillati > Chloroflexota > Chloroflexota bacterium. The sequence continues at coordinate 121,159 of JACRBM010000088.1, read as the reverse complement.
GCCGCGCGCGGTCATCGCGATTTCGTTCGTCGCGTTCGGCGTGTTCGAATTTTCCGCGTGGCAGTTGAACACAACCTGTCTCGTCCTGTCGCCGCTCGCGCTGATTTTTCTGGTCGGCTATCACTACACCAAACGGTTTACCTGGCTGTGCCACTGGGTGCTCGGTTTCACCGATGGCATCGCGGCGGCGGGCGGCTGGGTCGCGGTGCGCGGCTCGCTCGACCCGCTCGCGTTGTTGCTGTGGTTCGTCGTGATCGTGTGGATGGCGGGGTTCGATTTGATCTACGCGTGCCAGGATGTCGCGGTGGACCAACGCGAAGGACTCTACTCGGTGCCCGCGCGCTTTGGGATTCCGACCGCGCTCATACTCGCGCGCGTACATCACACAATCACCGTGCTCGCGCTTGCGGCGGTCGGCATCATCGCGAACCTGGGGATCCTGTTCTGGCTCGGCGTGCTCGTCGTCGCCGCGTTGCTCGCGTACGAAAACGCGATCGTGAAACCGAATGATTTGTCGCGACTCGACCTCGCGTTCTTTAACGTGAACGGATACATCAGCGTGATTGTGTTTTTAAGCGCGCTGTTCGGACTAGTTCATTTTTGATTTGCAATTTTCGATTTGCGATTTGCGTCTTGTCCAATCGAAAATCCAAAATCGAAAATTTCTTGGAGGGAAAATGATTTCACCACGCATTGTTATTTTGCTCGTTCTTGCGCTCGCGCTGCTCGCCGCGTGCGCGCCGGCAACGCCGACCGCCGCGCCGACGAGCGCGCCGACATCCGCGCCGCAAGCCGGCGCAACTGCGACACGCGCGCCCTTGCCGCCGACGAGTTCGGGCACGCTTCGCATCGGCGTTCTGCCGATCACGGACGTTGTGCCGTTTTACGTCGCGCAACAACAGGGCTATTTCAAAACGAACGGCATCACCGTCGAGCTGGTGCCGGCATCGAGCGCGGCAGAGCGCGACCAGATGATGCTCACCTCGCAGATTGACGGACAGTTGAACGACCTGGTTTCGACGGTGCTGTTCAATAAGGATCAGCCGCGCATCAAGATCGTGCGCCAGGCGCGCATCGCGTTCAAGAACGCCGCCGAGTACTGGATCCTCACGCCGAAAGATAGTCCAATCAAAACCGCGCAGGATTTGAAAGGCAAGGAAATCGCGATCTCGCAAAACTCGGTGATCGAGTACGTCACGCAACGCTTGCTCGAAAAAGAAGGTCTCGCCGCCGCCGACATCAAGACGACGAATGTGCCGGCGATTCCGACGCGCTTGCAATTGCTGCAGCAAGGTCAGGTCGCCGCGGCGACGCTGCCCGATCCGCTTGCCTCGCTCGCGATTTTGCAGGGCGCGCGCATCGTCGTGGACGACACCAAGTATACCGAGTACAGCATGAGCGTGATTAGTTTTCGGACCGACATTGTGGAGAAACGACCGGATGATGTAAGGAAATTGCTCGCGGCGTACGACAAGGCAATTGGCGACATTCGCGCCAAGCCCGAACCGCTTCGCAACATTTTGATCGAAGTCGGACGCGTGCCGGACCAACTCAAAGACAAGTACCAATTTCCACCGTTCCCCGACCCCGCCATTCCCAGCCAAGCGCAATGGGACGACGTGGTCAAGTGGGCGCTCGATCGCAAACTCATCAACGCGCCGGTCACGTTCGCGTCGTCAGTGGACGGCAACTTCCTAAAATAGGACGCGGATAAACGCGGATGAAAAACGAAATATCCGCGTTTATCCGCGTCAATCCGCGTCCAATAAAAAATGATCGCGATTCAAGACCTCACCTTCACCTACCCAGCCCAAACCACGCCGCTGTTCGATCACTTTACGTGGTGCGTCGAACGCGGCGAGTTTTGGTCGGTGATTGGCGCGTCCGGCTGTGGCAAGTCCACATTGTTGCATCTCATCGTCGGCGTGCGCGCGATGGACACAGGCACGATTGTGGTGAATGGGGAGACCGTGCCGCGCAAGAAAAATCGCGGCAAGACCGGGTTGGTGTTGCAGGAATACGGTTTGCTGCCGTGGGCGACGGTACGCGAGAATGTCGAACTGGGTTTGCAGATTCGCGAGTTCTATGGACAGGAACGACCGCAAATAGCGAATGGCAAATGGCAAATGGCAGAGGGCAATTCGCCACACGCCAAACACCACACGCCGCTCGTGGTTGATTTTTGGTTGGAGCGTTTCGGTCTCAGCGCGCTCGCGCAAAAATATCCGGCGCAGATTTCCGGCGGACAACGCCAACGCGTCGCGATTGCGCGCACGCTCGTGCTCGAGCCGGACGTGTTGTTGATGGACGAACCGTTCAGCGCGCTCGACGCGGTGACGCGCGAAGACCTAGAGCAGGTGACGCTCGAATTGCAGAACGAAACGCAGACGACGACGGTGTTCGTGACGCACAATATCGAAGAAGCGGTCTTCCTGGGTCGCACGATTCTCGTGCTGGGCGCGCCGCCGCACCGCGCGCCACGCATCGTCGAAAATCCCGGCGCGGGGCGCGCCGAGTACCGCGACTCGCCGGAATTTGGCGACCGTGCGCGTTTGTTGCGCGAGATGCTAAAGGAAAAGTAGATGGTCAACAGTCAACAGTAGACAGTCAACAGATTTTCTGGCGACTGACGACTGACGACTGACGACTAACGACTGAGATGAGAAAACGCGACATCCTCTTTGCCACCCTCGCGCTCTTTGCCGCGTGGGAAATTGCGGCGCTCGTTTTGAACCGCGATATTTTACCCGCGCCGACCGAGGTACTCGTCGCGTTTGCGACCCAGGTGCCGCGTTCGCTCGGCTGGCATTTCGTCGTGAGCGCGTGGCGCGTCGTCGCGAGCATTGCGCTTTCAGTTCTGCTTGCAACGCCCGCCGGTCTCGTGCTAGGACAGTCCGAAAAACTCAATCGCTTTTTCGCGCCGGTCATTTACCTGACGTACCCGATCCCGAAAATCGTTTTGCTGCCGATTGTATTGCTCTTTCTCGGCATCGGCGACGCGTCGAAAATTTTTATCATCTTTTTAATTCTGTTTTTCCAAGTCCTCGTCGTCGTGCGCGATCAAGCGATGGCGCTCCGCCCCGAACTGCTCTACTCGGTGCGCTCGCTTGGCGCGGGGCGGCGCGCATTGTTGCGCTTTGTCTATTTGCCGGCGACGCTGCCTGCCGTACTCACTTCAGTCCGCCTTAGCATCGGCACCGCGGTCGCGGTACTCTTCCTCACCGAATCGTTCGCGACGAACGCGGGGCTGGGCTATTACGTTATCGTGGACACCTTCCAACGTATCGCGTATCCGGAAATGTACGCCGGCGTTGTTGCGATGAGTCTCCTGGGTTTGTTGTTGTACTTTGTCGTAGACTATCTCGAACGCGCGTTGTGTCCGTATCTGTTCGCCAAGTAGAAATTGGAAGTTGGAAGTTGGATGTCGGTAAATCAGAAACCAGAAATCAAAAATCAAAAATCTGCCGATAAAGCCGCCTACGTCCAAAAGATGTTCGACGGAATCGCGCATCGGTACGATTTGATGAACGCGGTGATGACGCTGGGGCAGCATCAACAAATGCGCCGCGTCGCCGCGCGTCTCGCGCAACCGCCGCGCGACGGACGCGCGCTCGATCTCGCCACCGGCACCGGCGATTTCGCGTTCGCACTACGCGAGGTCGAACCCAGCGTGCGCGTCGTCGGCGTAGATTTCGCGCTAGAGATGATGCGGCGCGGGCAAAAAAAATATCCCACGACAAATTTTATTGCCGGGGATATGCTCCAATTGCCATTTACCAATTCCTCTTTTGATTGCGCCGTCAACGGTTTCGTTCTCCGCAATGTCGCGGACGTGCAAATCGCGTTTGCGGAAATGTATCGCGTGCTCAAGCCAGGTGGACGCGCGGTCTCGCTCGAAATCACGACGCCGCGCGCGCCGGTGTGGAAAAACATTTTTGGAATCTATTTCGACTACGCCATGCCGCGCATCGGTGGAGTGTTGAGCGGCAAGCCAGACGCGTACACGTATTTGCCGCAATCGGTGCGCGCGTTTTACAAACCGGAGCAAGTGTGCGAGCTGATGCGCGCGGTCGGTTTCCGCGACGTATCATTTCGCTGGCTGATGCTGGGAACGATGGCAGTTTATGTTGGGATAAGATGAACGAACGAATCGTGATCGCGATTACCGGCGCAAGCGGCGTGATCTACGGCATTCGCGCGTTGCAAGTATTACGCGATCTGCCGAACGTCGAAACACATCTCGTGATGAGCGCGGCGGCAAAGCAAACGATTGCCGCCGAAACCGATTGGACGATTCAGCAAGTTGAACAACTCGCGCACGTCACGCACGACGATCGGCAAATCGGCGCGACGATTGCAAGCGGCAGTTTCGCTACGCGCGGCATGATCGTGATGCCGTGCAGCATCAAAACACTTTCCGCGATTGCGAATTCATTCTCCGCCGATTTGATCGCGCGCGCGGCGGACGTCACGTTGAAAGAAGGTCGCCCGCTCATTCTCGTCGTGCGCGAGACGCCGTTTCACCTGGGACACTTGCGCTTGATGGAACGCGCCGCGGAAATGGGCGCGATTATCGCGCCGCCAATTCCCACGTTTTATAGTCGCCCGCAAACGCTCGCCGAAATGATTGACGGCACGGTCGGTCGCGTGCTCGCGCGACTCGGCTTCGATAACGCGTTGTTCACGCAGTGGGCGGGGATGCGCGACGCCGTCGCCGCGCCAACCGAGACGAGCACCCAAGACAAGATCATCGCGTTTCTCGCCGCGCAAACCACACTGACACTCGCGACGACGAACGCGGACGGTTCGCCGCACGCGTGCGATGTGTTCTACGCGCACGACGATGCGCGCGCGCTCTACTTTCTCTCCGATCCGAAAACGCGGCACATTCAAAATTTGCAGCGCGATGCGCGCGTCCACGCGACGGTGCACGCGGCGACGCGCGGCTGGCAAACGATTCGCGGCTTGCAAATCGCCGGCGACGCGCAGCGCGTGCCAGACGACGAACGCGCGCGCGGGTACGAACTGTACGTTCGCAAATTCCCGTTTGTGAAACAGTGGTTGCCCGCCGCCGCGATGCTGGGTCGCGCGCTGGACAAACTGGGGGTGATCGAAATGCACAAAATCGTACCCAAGTGGATTCGCTGGATTGATAACGCGGAAGGATTCGGACACAAAGAGGAAATGAGTTTGTAGGGCAATTTGGAAAATTGCCCCACAGTTTTTGGCAATTTGGAAAATTGCCCCACGGTTTTTGGCAATTTGGAAAATTGCCCCACGGTTTTTGGCAATTTGGAAAATTGCCCCACGCTACTTCATTGCAGAACCCAGGTTTCTTGAAGAAACCTGGGTTCGTTTTTCGTCATGGCTTGGTTGGACTCGTTGTCGTGCGCGTCGGTGTGATTGTCGGGGTCGCCGTCGGAAGCACCAGCGTTCGCGTCGCAGTCGGCGTGGCGGTGCGCGTCGCGGTCGGCGCGACTAGAGTTTGCGTCGCCGTCGCAGTTGGAATCGCGGTCTTGGTCGGCGTTGCGGTCGGCAATGCGACCGGCGTGAGCGGCGTCACCGTGCGCGTCGGCGTCGCTGTACTCGCGACCGTCGGCGTGATGGTGCGGGTTGGCGTCAAGGTCGGCGCGGGCGTGGACGTGCGCGTCGCGGTCGGCAGGATGACCTGGGTCGGAACGAGTGTCGCGGTGCGCGTGCGCGTCGCGGTCGGCACGATAATAATCGCGGTCGGTACGATTGGCGCGTTCGCGATCGTCACGCGCACGCGTCCGCCGAACGATCTGCCGCTGCGGTCTGCCATCGCGAGCCGAATCGTGTACACGCCGTCCGCGAATCGGCGCGTATCCCAGGTCGCGAGATTGCCGTCTTTGATTTGCGACGTACTGCGCGCGAGCAACGTCCAATCGCGCGGATCATTGCCCTGCCCGATCTGCACGGTATAGTTGTCGAAATCCGGCATTTGCACCGTGCCGATGATCTGCACCACGCCGCCGATCACACTGCCATCGCGCGGCGACGCGACGCTCATCGTCGGTTGCGCGCCGGCGACGGGCGTCGGCTCCGGGTCGGGACAATTCGGACTACGCTCCGTCGGCGGTTGCGGAATGTTGTGATCTATCGCCCACTGGCGCGCTTCGGGCGGATATACCGCGAAAACTTTTTCGTCCACGAGTTCCAGACACACGTCCGATCCGATCAAGCCGTTCGTCCGATCAACCTTGATTTTTTGCCACACGTGGTCGGTTTGCACCGGCGCGTTGTCGGCGAGAAAAATTTCCTGCGCGCGATGATCCAACGGACACAGCTCGGTCGGCAACAGACCCGACTCGACGCACACTTCGAGTTTGACCATTCCCGGCGGCACGAGAAAATCTTTGGGCGGCGTGCCGGCGAGCGCGCGCTCCATAAAGTTGTGCCACAGCGGTCCCGCGCCGGTGACGCCGCTGATGTGTTCCATCTCGGTGTTATTCGAATTGCCCACCCACACACCGACGACAAAATCCGGCGTGAACCCAATCGTCCAGTTGTCGCGCCAATCGTTCGTCGTCCCGGTTTTCACGGCAACCGGTCGCGACAAACGCAGCGCCCCGCTCGTTCCAAAGCCCGGCGCGCGCGCGCTCACATCGCTGAGGATGCTCGTGATTTGGTACGCATGGCGCGCGTCCGCGACCTGGGTACCCTTTGGTGGATTCGCTTTCAAATCAAACAATACTTTGCCGTTCGGATCCGTCACCTTAAGGAATGGCGTCACAGGGACGCGCACACCTTGATTCGCCAAGACTGCGTACGCGCCGGTCAATTCGAGCAACTTGACATCGCCGCCGCCGAGCGTGAGCGACAAGCCATAGTTGCGCGGATCGCGGAATGTCGTCATCCCAAATTTGCGCGAGGTGTCAATCAGCGCGGTAACGGTGATGAACTGCAACGCCTTGACCGCCGGAATGTTGAACGACGAGGCGAGCGCCGTGCGGATGGGCACGAGACCATGTTCGCGCGTGTCGTAATTTTCCGGCACATAGTCTGGTTGACCTGGGATTGGGAACACGGTTTTCACGTCCGCGATAACGGTCGCGGGCGTCCACCCTTTTTGAAACGCGGTGAGGTACGTGAGCGGTTTGATCGAAGACCCCGGTTGGCGCAAGCGCACCGCGACGTTCACCTGCCCGTCAATTTTCTTGTCGAAGAAATCCACACTGCCCAGCATCGTCAAAATCTCGCCGGTTTTCGGATCAAGCGCGATGAGCGACGCGTTCGTGACGTTCTTGCCGGCGAGCGCGTTGATTTGTTTGCGCGCTTCTTCCTCTGCGAGTCGTTGCAATTTGAGATCAATCGTCGTCGTCACTTGCAAGCCGCCCTTGTAGACGACTTCGGGTCCGTATTGTTTTTCGAGTTCCTCGCGCACGTAAACGACAAAGTGGGGCGCTTTGATGCCGATGCCTTGGTCACAGCGTTTATCGAACACGTCCGAGTTGATCGTCTTGCGCGATTCGGCAAGCGCAGACGCGGCTTGCTCGGGCGTGATGTATTTTTGTTCGACCATCAAGCCGAGCACATCGCTTTGGCGCGCGAGCGCGGCATCGGGATGCGCGCACGGATCGTACACTGCCGGGAGTTGCGGCAACCCGGCGAGCAACGATGCCTCGGCGAGATTCAGGTCTTGTACGCGTTTGCCAAAGTACGCATCGGACGCGGCTTCAATGCCGCACGCGAGATTGCCGTAGCAAATCGTGTTCAGGTACCATTCGAGGATTTGCTCTTTCGAATATTTGCGCGCGACCTCAAGCGCGAGAATCGCTTCGCGGATTTTGCGTTCGAATGTTTGCTCCGGCGTCAACAGCGCGCTCTTGATCAATTGTTGCGTGATGGTGCTGCCGCCGCCGGACACGGGGCGCCCGTACCGAATGTAATAGTACGCCGCGCGCGCAATGCCGTACCAATCTACGCCGGGGTTGGTGTAAAACGATTTGTCCTCGGTCGCGATGGTTGCTTGCTTGAGCACGAGGGGGATGCGCGCGCTCGGCACGACGGTGCGCCGCGCGCCGTTCGGGTCGAAGATTTCGTACAGCAGTTCGCCGTTGCGGTCGAACAGTTTGGTGGATTGCGCGATGGGACGCGCCGCGAGTTGTTCGGGCGGCGGCAAATCGCGCGCATAGTACGTGTACGCGCTAACCGCGCCGACGACGAGCGCGACGGCAACAACGAGCGCGACGATAGCGGTGATCGTCAGCATACGCATCAGCGTGTAACGCCAGCCGCGCGGCGCGACGGAAGCAGAAGCAGGATGACTCACGAAAATAATTCCTTCGTCAAGCGATAAAATCGCCCGCCTAAATATGGCAAGCACGATGAATCGGGCTATGGTGGTCTATAACCAATCGGCTAGAGTGGGATTACACGAACCGAAACATTCATTCGTAGGACGTTGAGCGAGGGTGAATCGTTCCGCGCGCTATTGTAGCACAGAGCGCGGGAAATGGGGAAATGGCGAAAATCAAAAGCGCAGAGCCACCACGACTCCGCGCTCGCACTGTTCACTGTTTACTGCTCACCACTCACTGCCCACTTGCCACCGACCGTTCATCCTCCTCATCCACAATCCTGGGCAAGGGTTGCCGATTGATGATCGCTTTCGCATACGCGAGAATCGTATTCTTGTTTTCCTGCCACAAGTGCCACGCCGTCGGTAAACCTGGGATGATAAAGAACGCGAGAACAAGTAGCGAAAAATACGTGTCAATCCCTTCGACCGTGCCGAACCATACGCCGAGCGCGTAACCGAGCGTCGTCATGCCGATGCCCCACAGCACGCCGCCCAGCAAATTGAAGACGATGAATGTGCGATAATTCATCGCGACCGCGCCGGCGACAATCGGCGCAAACGTGCGAATGAACGGCATAAAGCGCGCGGCAGTGATCGTGATTGCGCCGTACTTGTCGTAGAACTCTTTGGCTTTGAGCAAGTTCTTGCGCTTGAAGAATCGCGAGTTGGGACGATTGAAAATCGGCGGACCGACTTTTGCGCCGAACCAATATCCGACATTGTCGCCGAGCACCGCGCAGATAAACACGCCGACAATGAGCACGACGATGTCAAGCACACCACGCGACGCGAGCAAGCCAGCCGTGAGCAACAGACTATCGCCAGGCAAAAAGAATCCAAAGAACAAACCGGACTCGGCAAAGACAAAACTAAAGATGCCGGCATAGCCGACGGTCTTGATGAACTCGACGAGATCAAAGTGCATACGACCTTCAATTCCTTTCGTACGATTTTATTGCGATAGCGTTTCGAGCGGAGCGCACGATCGCGATGTTACGTTCCGCTCTTAACAACCACCATGTAGAATACGATTTACGGGTACGGTTTCGTCGCTGGGGTCGCGGCGGGTTGCGGCTTGGGCGCGGGCGGCGCGCCTGGACCGGCTTGCGGCAACGTGTTCGGATCGCCGCCGGCAATCGTCACAAGTTCCGCCGAGATCCAACCCTGTTGCCCGCTGGCGAGATTGATCTGGTACCACAACGCGTCCACACTGCGCGCGATCAGCGTCACTTGCGCGTCTTTTTTCAGCGTGCTAATCACCTTGCCGGTTTTCGTGTCCGGCGCGGCGCGCACATTGAGCGTGTTTGGCGTCACTTTGGCGATGACTGGCGCGGGCGTCGCGGTCGGCGGGGGCTGGGTTGGCAACGCAACGCGTGTCGTCGGAGTGCCAGTCGGCAAGCCGCCGCCCACGCGCGTAGCCGTGCGCGAAGGCGTCGCTCCCGCCGTCGTCCCCAGCACGCCGCTGTTCAACACGAGCGCCGCGCCGCCCAACAATAACGCGCACACGAGCAACACGCCCGCGGCAATCGCGAGTGGAATCCACTCGCGTCCCGGTCCGAACATACTCAGCGGCGAACGACCGCCGCGTTGCGGTTGACCGGGCGGAGGCGCTTGACGCGCCGGCACCGGACGCGCGGGCGCGCGGGTCGGTTGCATCGCCGTGGGCGCGCGCGTAGCCGGTGCGGGTCGCGCCGAGACCGGCGTCGTTGGACGCGCGGTCGGCATCGGCGCGCGCGTGGGCATCGGTTGCGGCGGCGTGGTCGGCGCGCTGGGCTGCGTAGTTTGTCCGCCCGGCTTGGGCGTCAGACTCGAAAGCGGAATGACCGTCGAGGTCTCGCGACCGGGGGGCGCACCCGACACCCACTCAGCGCCGTCAAAGTACATCCATTTGCCGGTTCGCGGATTGATTTCCCACAAAACGCCAAACTGATCTTGCACCGCCAGCCGGCTCACTTGATCTTCGTACTCAGCGCGACTGATCGCTTCGCCGCGTTGCACGCGGGCTTGCAGTTCTCTGAATTTGCCTTCGGCTTCTTCAAAAGTCATACGTACTCCTTGGAGATGTGACGAATCGCGGGTCGTGGCGACGGACGGTCACAGTTCAATCGTTTGATGCAACTCGGGCACGACAATGTTGCAGTGAGGATTCGCCGCGCGCAACGTGTCCGCTAATGCGCGGGATGATTCGGCTTCGCCATGGACGACGAAAATACCCTTGAGCGTCGGTTGAACCTGGGCGATCCAACTCAACAACTCGCTCCGATCCGCGTGCGCGCTAAATCCGTCAATCATTTCGACGCGCGCGCGAACCACATAGTCTTCGCCAAATGTGCGGATGCGCTTGACGCCGTCTACGATGCGACGCCCCAACGTATTCTCGGCTTGGTAGCCGACGAACAAGATCGTGTTGTGTGCGCTTTCGATGTTGTATTTGAGGTGGTGCAAAATTCGTCCGGCTTCACACATTCCGTTCGCCGAAATGATCACCGCCGGACCGGGTGTCTCGTTGATTTTTTTCGATTCTTCAACCGCGCGCGTGTAATGCAGTTTGCCGAATCCGAACGGGTCATCGTGCGCGAGAATGTGCTCGCGGATTTCGTCGTCGAAACAATCGAGGTGCACGCGAAAAACGGCAGTCACATCAATCGCCAGCGGCGAGTCTACGTACACCGGCACGGCGGGCAGATCGCCGGCTTCAAAGTGGCGATGCAAGGCATAGACCAACGCTTGCGTCCGTTCCAAGGCAAACGAGGGAATGACCACCTTGCCGCCGCGCGCGAGCGTTTCGCGCACGACGCGCACGAATTTTTCTTCCGCCTCCGCGAGACTGTTATGTTCGCGATTGCCGTACGTACTTTCGACGATCAGATAGTCGAGTCCGCGCAAGATTTCCGCATCGCGCAGAATCGGCGCGCCCGGACGACCGAGATCGCCGGAAAAACCGAGGCGCACCGTTCGCGCGCCTTCAGTCGCTTCGAGCACGGTCAGCGCCGAGCCGAGGATGTGTCCCGCGTCGTACAAGATCGCGCGCGCATCGCCGTTGAGTTTGAACCACTGATGATAACTGTGTCCAACGATGTGGCGCAACGCGAGTTCCGTATCGCTCGTCGAATAGAGCGGCTCGATCTTGGGTAACCCTTGCCGTGCGCGTTTATAATTCAGATACGCGGCGTCTTGCTCTTGGATGCGCGCGCTATCGCGCAACATCAATTTCGTCAGGTCTTGCGTCGCGGTCGTGCAATTGATCTCGCCGGCAAACCCGCGTTTGACGAGCATGGGCAAGTTGCCGCAGTGGTCAATGTGCGCGTGCGAGAGCAAGACCGCGCTGAGTGTTTTTGAATCGAAGGGTAGATTGGCGTTGCGTTCAAGTGCTTCTGCGCGATGACCTTGATAGAGTCCGCAATCGAGCAGGATGCGGTGACCGGCAGATTCAAAGAGGTGCATCGAGCCAGTGGTCGTGCGCGCCGCGCCGTGAAAAGTAATCTTCATGTGGGTTTCTAGCGTGCGCCATTCTACCACAACTTGGGCAGATTTGGCTAATCATAGGTAGAGACGCTGCACGCTTCGCGAACGTCTCTACCTTCACGTTACGCCACCCCGATGGTCTGCGTGCCCTGATGATCCTGCAACCACGCGACGAATTCTTGCACCAAGCCCGCCCAATAGTCTTGCGACTGCGCGGTCTGGAGTCGAATCGCGCCGGTGATCGTGCGCGTTTCGCCGGGAGCCAGCGGTGTGGTCAATCCCCAGCGGTACGGATGATCCACGCCGGTACGATTCGTAAAATCAATCCCGACACGATAGTTGCCAGCCGCCGCCGGGAATCCCCGACTCGCAAAGTCGTCGCCTTCTGCGTAGACGAACCCAGAATCCGGACCCTGGGTCGCGAGCGTGAGGTTGCTATCGTTCCGCACGGTGATGCTCACGTTCAACAATTGTCCCGCGCTCACCGTCGTCGGCGCAAACGTGACATTCGTAATCGTGATGCCGGGCTTGACTGTGATCAACCGGGTGCCTTGGCGGTCTTGCAACCATGCGATGTACTCTTGCACCAAGCCGCCCCAGTAATTCTGAGTCTGCGCGGTCTTGAGATGAATCGCGCCGCTGATCGTGCGCGTTTCACCGGGGTTGAGCGGAGTGCCAAAGCCCCACCGATACGGATGATCGAGTCCGCCGCGTCCGTCGAAATCCACACCCACGCGATAGTTGCCGCTGACGGCGGCAAAGCCGCGCGACGCGAACGATTCGCCTTCTTCGTAGATAAACCCAGGTTCGGGTCCTTGCGTTGCCAGAACCGCGTCGCTGTCGTTCAGCACGGTCATCGTAACGGTAAGGTAATTGCCGGTGCTGAGTGTGGTCGGCGTAAACGTGACGTTCGAAATCTTGGGACCTGGCTTGGGCGGCGTGACGCTGATGACTTGTACACCAACCTTGTCTTGAATCCACGCCTTTTGTTCTTGTACTAGACCGACCCAGTAACTTTTGGTCGCGATCGTCTTGAGCCGGATTTGACCGGTGATCGTGCGCGTTTCGCCGGGTTGCAGCGGCGCACCCAAGCCCCAGCGAATCGGATGATCTATGCCGCTGCGCGCATCAAAGTCCACGCCGACACGATAACTGCCCGCGACATCGGGATAACCGCGCGTGAGGAACGTGTCCCCTTCTTCGTACACCAAACTCGGATCGGGACCTTGCGTGGTGAGCGGGATCGTACCGTCGTTTTGAACGGTAATCGAAACGTTGAGCAAGCCGCCTGAACCCAGACTGCTCGGCGAAAACACAGCGCTGACCAGATGCACTGGCGGCAAGACCTGCACGCTCTGCACGCCGACGCGATCTTGAATCCACACAGTTTGTTCTTCGACGAGACCGCCCCAGAAATTGCGTGTGCCGATGCTCTTCAAACGAATCGCGCCGGTGATCGTGCGCGTTTCGCCGGGTTGTAAGGGCGTACCCAAACCCCAGCGGTACGGATGATCTACGCCTGTGCGTCCGTCAAAATCCAGCGCGACGCGGAACGCGCCTTTTTGATCCACGAATCCGCGACTGATGAACGTGTCTTCTTCTTCGTAGATAAATCCAGGTTCGGGTCCCTGGGTCGGAAGAGCCGCATCGCTGTTGTTGCGCACGGTGAGACTGACCGCCACTAATTTACCGGCGCTCACCGACGAAGGCGTCAACGTGACGCTGGTGAGTTGAATATCGTTCAACTTGTACGCCGCGAACACATCGCCGCGACCACTGCCCTGCGTGTTCGGATCGAGACCCAGGTTGACGGCGGACGCCATCAACAGATTTTTGATTTGACCCGGCGACGCGGTCGGGTTATCTTGCAACAATAACGCGCACGAACCGGTCGCGTGCGGCGTCGCCATCGAAGTGCCCGAAAGCGTCGTGTAGAACTGATTGACGATTTGACCGATCTGCGTGTTCACCGCGTGCGGCGCGATAATGTCCACGCCGGGGAAACAAAGATCCGGCTTGATGCGCCCATCCGCCGTGGGTCCGCGCGACGAAAAATAGATCGCGTCATCGTTCTTGGTCGTTGCGCCGACGGTGATAACATTTTTGGCGCAACCCGGCGAGCCAACCGTGTACGCGCTGGGTCCGGCGTTGCCGGCGGCGACACACACCGCCACGCCGCGCGCCACCGCCGCGTCGCACGCTTCGGAGAGCGCGTCCGTGCCATCGCACGAACCGTCCATGCCAAGCGACAGGTTCATCGTTCGCACGCCTTGATCCACCGCCCATTCGACGCCGGCGATCACGCCGCTGATCGAGCCGAACCCACTGCTCGTCAACACCTTGGCGGCGTACAAGGTACATTCCGGCGCAACGCCGCGATACACTCCGCCGCTTGCCGCGCCCGAGCCGCCAATCGTGCCGGCGACGTGCGTGCCGTGACCATTACCGTCGAGGTCGCCTTCGCCCGTGAAATCCTTTATCGCCGCGACGCGTCCGGCAAAATCCGGATGCGTGGCGTCCAAGCCCGTGTCCACCACACCGACTTTGATCCCCTTGCCGGTAAGCCCAGCTTGCCACAACAGCGGCGCGCGGATCAGCGGTACGGAGGTGTTGAGCATCGTGTGCGCCTGACCGTCGAACCAGATCATTTCCACATCGTCGCGGTCGCTCAATTGATTGATCGCGTCCGGCGTCGCGCTGAACGCGCTGGCATGGATGAGTCGGTACGTAAAACGCGGTGCGCTCGCGCCGGCAACGACAGACGCGGGCGTCATCATCGCACCCGTTGTGTACTTGACGATGATGGGCAATTGTTGCGTCCCCGCCGCCAGCGCGCGCGGGCGCAATTGTTCGGCGAGACCCGGGTGAATCTTGTTCGGATTTGGCATACGTCTCCTTTGTGAATTTGTTTGCAACGTACCCGACGTTCGAACGTGACGCGCGCGTGTGCGGCGCGTCTATTTCTATCTGGTCGCCACACGGCATAAACCGTGGTCATTGTAGCATAAAGGCAAGACAGACACAAATCACTCTAGCCCAATGTCGCTGGTTGACGCCTAATCAGAGTTGTGTTATTCATACGGCATGAGATTTCTTCGTCGCCTGGTCGTCGTTCACATGCTCGCGAGTCTCCAGGCGCGTCTGCTTCTGATCGTTCTCCTCGCGCTCATCCCTGCGTTTGGCTTGGCGATCTACAACAGCGACGCGCAGCGTCAACTTGCCACCGAAGCCGCGCGGCAACAAACCAAGCGACTCGCGCGCCAAGCTCAGTCCGATCAACTCGAATTGATCGCCGCCGCGCACCAATTACTGTTCGCGCTGGAAAGTCTACCTGCCCTGCACGCGCAAGGTCCGCTTCGCTGTGACGAATTGCTCACCGCTGTCAAAACGCACTCCTTTTACGCCAACCTGGGAGTCATCAATCGCGCCGGGTTTGTCTCCTGTAGCGCCACGTCTTTGACCGCGCCCTTCCGTGTCACCGAACGTCCGTACTTTCAATTTCTATTACAGTCTCGCCATTCGAGCATCGGCGAATTTGAACTGGGTTGGCTGGGCACCCGCCCGACCGTGAATATCGGCGTTCCTTTGGTGGACGAGTTCGACGAAACGCAAGGCGTCGTCTTTGCCACGTTGGACACGGCATGGTTCGCCACCTTCGCGCAAATGAAGCAGTTGCCGACCGGCTCGACGTTGTTGGTAGCGATTCACGGTGATACGCTGCTCACGCGTGTGCGCGCGGATGAGGTGTGGGTGCAGTACACGCCCGCCGACCAACACCTCCAAACTCTGACGCGCGCCGGGTTGACCGCGGATATTCAAGACCCGGATGACGTCACGCGACTCTATTCACTGGTGCGGACCAAAGCCGGTTCGGCGGAAGATGCGTACATCGGGCTGGGCATTCCGGTATCGGCGGCGTACGCGCAAGCCGATCAATTGCTTTGGCAAAGTCTGCTGGTATTGACGGTGGTCGGTTTGGTCGCCTCCGCCGCCGCGTGGAGTTTTGGCGACGTGTTCGTCGTGCGCCCGGTGCGACGCCTAATTCGCGCGACGGAACACCTGCGCGCCGGCGATTTGAGCGCGCGCGTCGAAGGTCCCGCGCGCACGGGCGAAATCACCAAGTTGGCGCGCGCCTTTGACGAATTGGCGGAGGCGCTCCAATCGCGCGACCGGGAGCGCGCGCGCGCCGAAGCGGCGGAACGCGAACAGCGCGCGCTCGCCGAAAGTCTGCGCGATATTGCCAGCGCGTTCAACAGCACGCTCGATTTCGATCAGGTGCTCGACCGCATCCTCGACCATGTTGGACGCGTCGTGCCGTACGACACCGCGAATATCATGCTGTTCGAAGGAGGCGCCGCGCGCGTCGTCCGCGGTCGCGGCTATGATCGGTTCGGCGACGACGAGTGGATTTTCGCGCAACGCTTTGACCTCGCACGTTTTCCGAACATGAACTACGCGGCGTCGCCCGATGGTCCGGTGGATTTGATTTCCGATGTCCGGCAATATGCCGACTGGGTAGATTTACCGGAATCGCGTTGGATTCGGTCGCATCTCGCCGCGCCCATCCGCACCAAGGGATTCGCGCTAGGGATTCTCAATTTGGACAGCGCGACGCCGGGCTTTTTCAACGCCGACCACGCGTCCGCCTTGCAAACCTTTGCCGACCAAGCCGCGATCGCGCTGGAGAACGCGCGCCTCTTGCGCGAAAGCCGGGCGCGCGCCGATCAATTCGCCGCGCTGTACGCCACCGCAAGCGATCTTGCCGCGCCGCAACGCGATCTGGCGTTCCTATTGCAAACCATCATCGAACGCGCCGTCGCACTGTTAAACTGTCCTGGCGGAACCGCGTACCTGTACAACGTCACCCGGGATGAGCTCGAACTCGTTTCACAAAAAGGGCTTTTCTTTTCGCCGAATTTTCGCATCAAACTTGGCACTGGGTTGGTTGGCAAAGTAGCCGCCACCCGCCAACCCTTGATTGTGGACGATTATCAAAAATGGTACGCGCGCCTCCCCCACCCAGACACGCTATCGCTTCGTGCAGTCCTGGGCGTGCCCATGCTCTACGGCGGTGAACTCATCGGCGTGCTCACCGTTGTCGAGCTAGGCGCATCGTCGCGCCGATTCACTGAAGCCGACATGCATCTGCTTGCGCTCTTTGCTGGGTTAGCTGCGAGCGTCGTTCGCAACACGCGGCTTTTCCAGGAAACGCGCACACGCGCCGAACAACTGGCGTTGGTGTACGACGCCGGCTTGGCGCTCAACAGCGTACTCCAGCCGAAAGCGCAACTCGAATTTCTGTTCAACATCACGATGCAAGCCCTCCACGCCGACCGCGCGGAATTCTTGCGGTATGAACGCACGTCCGATAGTCTGCGCGTCGAGATGGCGATTGGTTTTTCCGAACAAACCCAACGCGATTTAAGCAAACTGAATCTACCCTTGTCCAGTCCGCAGGGTGTTACCGCGTGGGTCGGGCGCAGTCGCCTCCCGTTGTATTTGCCGAACGTTCACGTCGAGCCGCGCTGGATTCGCGTGGATCCGGAGGTCAGCGCCGGTTTGTGGGTGCCCGTGGAAACCGATCACCATTTGCTTGGCGTACTCGCGGTCTTGAGCACGCACACCGACGCGTTCACGCCGGAAGATGAGCGTCTGCTCGTGCTGTTCGCCAATCAGGTCGCCGTCGCGATGGAGAACGCGCGCCTGTTCCAGGATTCGGAAAATTCGCGGCGCGAGCTCGAACGCGCGTACGACGCCACACTCGAGGGCTGGTCGCGCGCGCTCGACCTGCGCGATGAAGAAACGAAAGGACACACACAACGCGTCACCGATCTGACGGTGCGGCTAGCGCGCGCGATGAAACTGAGCGAAGAACAAATCGAGCACATCCGGCGCGGCGCGCTGCTGCACGACATCGGCAAGATGGCGATTCCCGATCGCATCTTGTTCAAGCCCGGTCCGTTGACGAATGACGAGTGGCTGATTATGCAACGACATCCGTCGTATGCGAACAAATTCATTTCGCCGATTGCGTACCTGCGACCTTCGCTCGATATTCCGTACTGTCATCACGAACGCTGGGACGGCAAAGGATATCCGCGCGGACTCAAAGGCGAAGACATTCCGCTTGCCGCGCGCATCTTTGCGGTGGTGGATGTGTGGGACGCGTTACTCTCGCAGCGCCCCTACCGCGAGCCGTGGTCGGTGGAACAGGTGTTGAGTCACATCGCCTCGTTATCCGGCACGCACCTCGATCCGCATGTTGTCCACCTGTTTTTAGACATCATGCGTAAAGAAGATGTTCACGGGTCGCACGAATGAGAACACCTCGACGCGCTACGAAAGCAACGCTCGCCGAAACGTTCCGCTCGCCCGCGCTGGCTTTGCGAGTAACTTGATAGCGCGTTGCCAATTCGCTCAAACTAGGGTATAATTTTTCGCGTGAACGATCCAGAGCACGAATATTCCCTAGCGGGCAGTGTAACCGAAGAAGAAGAAAAACCCCGCGGCAGTTTTCGCCTTTTGCGCGTTGCGATCATTGCCGCGTTTCTCATTCTCGTTCTCCAGCTCGCCAACTTACAAATCGCGCAAGGCGAGTACTTTCGCCAAGCCGCGTTTGCGAATCGGTATCGCATCGTTCAAACCGATGCGTTGCGCGGCATCGTCTATGATCGCGCCGGCAAAATCCTCGTCCGTAACATTCCCTCGTTCAACGTTTCGATTGTGCCGGCAGATTTGCCGGACGAGGACGAAGAACGCATCGTCGGCAAACTCGCGGTCTTGCTCGACATGCCCATCGAGACGGTGATCGAAACGACGGTCGCGGACGCGGTGGGCAGTTTGCCCATTGGTGTCGAGCGCGTCGTCGTGCCGCCCAAACGAAAACCAGGATTGCGCGAACTGATCGCCAAAGCCGAGCGCGATCCGTTTGCGCCGGCGCTCATCAAATCGAACGTGCCGCGCGAGGTCGCGTTTTATTTAGAGGAGAACCATCTCGATTTTCCCGGCGTGCGCGTGGGACTGGAACCGATTCGCGAATACGTGGACGGCGCGCTCTTTTCCCACATGCTGGGATACACCGGTCGCATCCCACGCGAAAATTTGGAACAGTACACCGGCTACGCGCCCACCGATCAAGTCGGCTTGACCGGCTTGGAGTATTCCTTCGAGCAAGATTTGCGCGGTGCCAAAGGCGAACGCCACATCGCGGTGGATGTAGCGGGACGCGAAGTCGCCAAGCTCGACGAGACCCCGCCGGTGTCCGGACACAATCTAATTCTGACGATAGACGCCGAGTTCCAAAAAACCGTCCTAACGATTTTGCAAAAAGCGATGCGCGGCGCGCGTTCCAAGCAAGGCGTCGCGCTCGTGCTCGACCCGCGCAACGGCGAAGTGCTCGCGCTCGTTTCAGTCCCCAGCTACGATAACAACTTGTTTGCGACCGGTATTTCGATTGACGACTACACCAACCTCGCACAAGACCCGTTGCATCCCCTCGTCAACCAAGCCATCACCGGACAGTACCCACCCGGCTCCACGTTCAAACTGATTCCGGCGAGCGCCGCGTTGCAGGAAACCGTCGTAGACATCAACACCAAAATCACGACGCCGGGTGTGATCTGGGTTCCGAACAAATACTTTCCCGACGACCCGTCGCTCGCGCAACCATTTTACGACTGGTACAAACCTGGGTTCGGCGCGCTCGCCATTCGCGATGGCATCGCGAATTCGTCCGACGTGTTTTTCTACAAAGTATCCGGCGGTTATCCGGATTTTGAGAATGGCTTGGGCGAAAACCGGCTCGCCGCGTACGCGCGCATGTTTGGTATCGGCACGCTGACCGGGATTGATCTGCCTGGTGAAGCCAAAGGACTGGTGCCCGACCCAGTGTGGAAGCGGAAAACGATTGGCGACATTTGGACGACCGGCGACACGTACAATATGGCAATCGGTCAGGGCTATGTGTTGGCAACGCCGCTCCAAGTGGCGCAGTATACGGTTGCGGTGGCGAATGGCGGGACGATCTACAAACCGCAACTCGTCCAAAAGATCGTGGATTCGGAAGGGCGCATCATCCGGCAAATCGAACCGGCGGTCATCCATCGCGTCCAGGTAAACGATCACAACCTGGCGATTGTGCGCGAAGGAATGCGCGAAGCCGTGGTGCGCGGCACCGCGGTGAAGGCGAATCTCGCCGATGTAACCGTCGCCGCGAAAACCGGCACGGCAGAATTTTACGGACCCAAGGTCAACGGACATTTGCCGACGCACGCGTGGTTCACCGCGTTCGCGCCGTACGAAAATCCGCAAGTCGTCGTCACCGTGTTTGTGTTCGGCGGCGGCGAAGGGTCCGAAGTCGCGGGACCCGCGGCGGCGGATATTTTGCGCGCGTATTTTCGTTTGAATACCGATGCGCCGCTCGTCGGTCCCGCGCAACCGATCGCGCCGCCAGTCGTCGTCGTGCGTCCGCCGGCGGCGAGCACGGGTCCGGTCGCGCCCGCGCGCAAGTACGCGGGGCGCGCGTTGTCGGTGGATAACTGGGGCGAACTACCCGGAATTTTCGGCACCGTCGTAGACGCCAGCGGACGCGGAGTCAACGCGGTGCGCGTCGCGGTAGATAAATGCGACGGCAACGCGATATTCAGCGCGACGACGGATGGCAATGGCGCATTTCGTTTCAACGGCGTGTACTGGCACGATTCCTCGCGTTGGTGTGTCCGCACACTCTCGCCCGCCGATTCCGATCCGCTCGCGATTGACGTGTTGCCCTACAAACGCTACACCGTTCAGTTCGTCCCTACCCAGTAATGGGCAGTTTGGTGGTTAGATGGTTGGATGTCGTTAGCCACCTAACTACACAACTACCCAACTACCTAAACTACCCAACTATCAAAACGATGAGCTACGTCACATTCAAGGGAACCCGCGAAGGAATTGTCATCACGCTCGGCAACGGCGGCTGGCGCGCGATGATGAACGAACTGGGCGCGCAGCTGAGTCGGTCCAGCGCGCAATCGTTTTTTCGCGGCGCGCGCGTCTTGCTTGAAACCGGCGGACGCGCGGTCGAGGTCGCGCAGCTCGAAGAGTTGATCGCGATGCTCGCGCAACACGAGATGACGCTGGTGTCCGTGATGGGCGAAGCGCACGCGCAAGCCACGTTCGATCAATTGCGCGCGACGATTCCGCCGCCCGAAGCGCCCCCGGAGCAAGTCGCGCCCGGCGCAGCCGCCGAGCACGCGCCGCTGGTGTTGCGTCGCACGATTCGCTCAGGTCAGGTCGTGCGCCACACCGGCCCCGTCATCGTGATCGGCGATGTCAACCCCGGCGCGGAAGTGATCGCGGACGGCGACGTGATCGTCTGGGGCAAACTGCGCGGCGTCGTCCACGCCGGCGCAAACGGCGACGAACATGCCTGGGTCGGCGCGTTGATTCTCATGCCGACGCAGTTGCGGATCGGGCATTATATCGCGCGCGCGCCGGAAGGGAACCGCGTGCTGCGCTGGCCCGCCGAAATCGCGCGCGTACGCAATGGACACATTCTGATCGAACCCTGGGGTACATAGAGACGTTCCGGCAGAACGTCGTGGAGGCATAGATGGAGGGACACGTGATTACCGTCACCTCGGGCAAAGGCGGCGTCGGCAAAACGACGACGACGGCGAACCTGGGTGTGGCATTGGCGCGGCGCGGCAAACGCGTGGCGTGTGTGGACGCGGACATTGGCTTGCGGAATCTCGATGTCGTGATGGGACTCGAAAATCGCATCGTGTTTGATTTGGTGGACGTGGCGGAGGGACGCGTGCGTTTGCGGCAGGCGCTCATCAAAGACAAACGCTTGCCCGAATTGCATCTCTTGCCGGCGGCGCAAAAACGCGACAAGACCGCGATGACCGAAGAGCAAATGATCAAAGTGTGCGCCGACCTCAAACAGGAATTTGATTTTGTGTTGATTGATTCGCCGGCGGGGATCGAAGGCGGCTTCAATTACTCGGTCGCGCCGGCGGACCGCGTGATCGTGGTAGTCACACCCGAAGTGTCGTCAGTGCGCGACGCGGATCGCGTGATCGGTCTGGTCGAATCGCGCGAAAAACCCGCGCCGAAACTCATCATCAATCGGCTGCGTCCCGACATGGTCAAACGCGGCGAGATGCTCGACACCTCGGACGTGCTCGAAATTCTCGCGATTGATTTGCTGGGCATCGTGCCGGAAGACGAAACGATCATCACCTCGACGAACAAAGGCCAGCCCGTCGCATTGAACGATCACTCCGCCGCTGGCATGGCGTTCGCGCGCATCGCGCAACGACTGATGGGCGAAGAAGTGCCGTTCCAAGTGTTCCACGGGTCGTCTGGTTTCATGGATCGCCTGTCGCGATTGTGGAAATCGTAGAAAAGGAGCGCGATGGATTTCTTCAACCGAATACTGGGTCGCTCCACCGGCAGCGCGAACGCCGCGAAAGAGCGATTGCAATTGGTGCTCGCGCACGACCGCACGGATTTGTCGGCGGAAACGTTGGAAGTGTTGAAAGACGAAATCGTCAACGTCATCTCCAAACACATTGCGATTGATCGCGCGCGCGTCGAGGTTTCGATTACGCGCTCGGAACGCACGCAACGCCTCGTCGCCAATATTCCGCTCGCCAGCGCGCGGCGCGCGCAAAAATAATTCGCAACCTTGCAAAGGTTTTGAACCTTCGTCAGGTTTTCAGATTTTCACAAAAGAGTGACTCAGCTATGTCATTTCGACGAGCAGCGAAGCGTGTGCGAGGAGAAATCTCTTGTCGCGCCAAGGGGGAGATTTCTCGTCGCAAAGTGCGCTCCTCGAAATGACACCTGAGTAGATACAAAAAAGTGATGGAACGTTTATCGCGTCCACGTTTTACGCATTTCGATTTTTGGCTACTCGGCGCAACGCTCCTCCTGGTCGTCATCGGCATCACGATGATCTACAGCGCGACCGCGTGCATCACCGGCGAGTCGCTCGACTGGGAGAGTCCGGCGTTGCGTCAGATGTTGTTCGGCGTCGTCGGCGTCGGCGTGCTGTTCGCGCTCGCGTTTGTGGACTATCGCTTGTGGGGCGCGCTGCGCTGGTTGATTTGGGGCGGCATCATCGCGCTACTCGGCGTGGTGATTTTGGCGGAGGTGCGGTTTGGCGCGCAACGTTGGATCAACCTGGGCGTGACCTTGCTGCAACCTTCGGAGGCGACCAAGCTCGCGCTCATCCTGGTCTCGGCGAAATACATGGGCGACCACGCGGAGCAAATGGCGCGCTGGCGCAACCTGGGCATCTCGTTTCTGTTCGCCGCCGTGCCGATGGCGTTGATCTTTGCGCAACCCGACCTGGGCACGACGATGGTGATTGCGGCAACCTGGGGCGTCATGGCGATTGCCGCCGGCATGCGCTGGCGCAACGTGTTGATCATTGCCGGCGTGCTCGCCGTCGTTGCGCCGTTTGTGGTTTTTCCGAATCTGCGCGCGTATCAAGTGGAACGCGTGATGGCATTTCTCGATCCGACGCGCGACCCGCTCGGTTCCGGCTACAACGTGACGCAAGCGCGCATCGCGATTGGCGCGGGCGGTTTTTGGGGGTTGGGTTTTTGCAGCGGCACGCAAAGTCAATTGCGGTTTCTCCGTATTCGCCAAACCGATTTCATTTTTTCGGTCATCGGCGAGGAACTAGGATTCGTCGGTTCGCTGTTCGTGCTCGCGCTCATCGTGTTCATCATCCTGCGCTTGATTCGCATCGCGCGGCTCGCGCGCACACCCGACGGCAAACTGATCGCGGTGGGGGTGGCGGCGGTGATCTTCATTCAGAGCTGGGTCAACCTCGCGATGAATTTGGGGCTGGTGCCCGCCGTCGGAGTGCCCTTGCCCTTCGTCAGTTCGGGCGGGAGTTCGCTCATCACGTTGATGGCAGGGCTGGGCATCGCACAGAGCATTTTACTGCGGCACACCGGTTTGCAATTGGAGGGATCCGGCAAGCGTTATGCGTAGGAATTTGATTTTTCGTTGCGCTCCGGGTATAATTGTGCCAACGCTGATGAGACGACCACGATGTCGTGAAGGTGGCGCACGCCTTCGCCTGCAAGTTGGCGAAGACGTTTTTTATTTGCCGACGGTACCGTCTGTTTGCGCTCGAAAAAAATCCTGGCACATAGCCGAATTCAAACGAGGAGGTTTGCGTGCGCGAGTTCAAAGGCATCGCCGCCATTCTAGTCGGCGCGTTCTACATTGGATTCGTGGTGTGGTCGTTGTACGGCGCGGTTGCGCCGATAGACACGTACACGTTCCGCATGGTGCACCTTGGATTTATTTACCTCTTGGCATTCCTGGCATACCCGCTTTCGCCCAAAGCCGGTCGCTGGGGTAGCGCGCTCGACATCGCGCTTGCAGTGATTGGCGTCGCGAGTATCGTCTACGCACTCTTCGACCTCGATCACTTCATCCGTCGTTCGACGCTCCCCGAAGTGCCCGACCTGATTTTTGGTATCCTCGTCATCGCGTTGTTGATCGAACTCTCCCGCCGTATGGTGGACATGACGTTCACGCTCGTGCTGATCGGCTTTTTACTCTACGCGCTGTTCGGCAATTTCATTCCCGGTCCGCTCGGACACAAAGGGTACGATTTCGACCGCATCGTCGGGCACATGTACATGACGCTCGAAGGAATTTTCGGCGTGCCGATTTCGGTGAGCGTGTCGTTCGTGATGTTGTTCGTCGTGTACGGCGTGTTGATGGACGCGGCGGGCGCGGGCAGTTTTTGGCTCGAGCTCGCGCTCGCGGTGATGGGGCGCAAATCGTCGAGCGCGGGACGCGGCGCAGTCGTGACCACCGCGTTGCTGGGTGGTCCGCAAGGGAGCGGCGTCGCGACGACCATGTCCGTCACGCCGATCATGTGGCCCATCCTTAAAAAAGCCGGCTACTCGGCGGACCTGGCGGCGGGCTTGATTTCCGCCGGCGGCATCGGCGCGGTGATTTCACCGCCGTTGATGGGCGCGGCGGCATTTCTCATCATGCAGTTTCTGCGCGTCTCGTTTTGGGATGTCGTCGTGATGGTGACGATGCCGACATTGTTATACTATCTCGGCTCGTTTTTCGTCGTAGACCTGGAGGCGCAAAAGTACCACTTTGCGCCGCCCGATTCAACCGGGATGACGTTCTGGCAAGTGATGCGAACCAAAAGTTATCACTTGATCTCGCTCGTCTTGCTCGTCATTCTGCTCGCCTTTGGTCTGTCGCCGGAAAATTGCGCGATCTATGCGATTGCCTGCGTCGTCGCGACGAGTTTTCTCAGCAAGGATCGCAAAGACTGGCTCACACCCAAACGCTTGATTGATGCGACGATTGAAGGCGCGAAGAATATGCTGCCAGTCGCGGTGCTCCTCGCGGCGGCAGGACTGATCGTCGGCGTGTTTTCGTTGACCGGGCTGGGTCTGAAAATTTCGCAACTCATCATGTCGTTGAGCGGCGGCAACGTGTTGCTCGCGCTCGTGCTCGCGTTGTTCACGTCGTTCATCGTCGGCTTGAGTTTGCCGATCACTGCAACGTACATTATGACGGTCGTGATGGTTGCGCCGGCGCTCATCAAGGTCGGCATTCCGGAACACGTCGCGCATTTGCTCGCGTTTTATTTCGCGGTGTTGTCGGAGGTGTCCCCGCCGGTGGGGTTATCGCCATCCGCGGCGGCGGCAGTCACGGGCGGCAATCCGTTCGCTTCGATGATGCAAGCGTGGAAGTATTCGCTCCCGGCATTCCTCGTGCCGTTCCTCTTTTCCGCGACGAAGGAAGGCGCGAGTTTACTCATCGTCGGCGCGACCTTGCCCAGTTTTGTGATGGCAGTCATCAACAGCGGGTTCGCGCTCTTTTTCCTCTCGCTGGGCATCGTCGGATATTATCGCGCGCCGTTGCATTTGATCGAACGCGCGGCGCTCATCGCGGTTGCAATTTGGATGGTCGTGGATCAATTCGACTTGACGCCCATCGGTATCCTGCCGATTGTGTTTGGCGCGCTTGTCGCCGGGCGGCATTATTGGTTCAATCGCCATGTGCCGGTAACATGATGTCAGGGTTCCAACCCTGGGTTCAAACCAAATTCTTTAGGAGGTGTTTGATGAACGTACGAAAATGGAGCGCCCTTGTATTGATGGTTGTCGTCGTGGCGATGCTCGCGGCGTGCGCCGCGCCAACCGCCGCGCCCACATCTGCCCCGCCCGCTACCGCGAAGGCGCCCGCGGCGGAGCCGACCAAAGCGCCTGCCGCGTCCACCGAAAAACTTTCGTTCAGCATTGCGACGGGCGGCACGGGTGGTGTGTGGTATCCGCTCGGCGGCGCGATCAGCGGCGTCATCGCCAAGAACGTGCCGAACACCGATGCGTCGGTCGAAGCGACGACCGCCGCGCTCGACAATCTGAAACTGTTGACCGCGAACAAATCGCGCATGTCGTTTGCGTACGATTATCACGGCGTCTGGGTCAACAAAGGCACGATGCCTGGGTTGACTGGCGCGCACAAAATTCGCGCGGTGCTCAGTTTCTACGAACAACCCTTGCACATCGTGACTAAGGAAGGGACGAACGTCAAAGCCGTGACCGACCTGAAAGGCAAGCGCGTTTCGACCGGCGCGCCGAACAGCGGCACGGAAGAGCAAGCCGATTACGTATTCAAGGCGCTCGGCATGGATTGGAGCAAGGACCTCACGCGCGAAAAACTGGGCGCGACCGAATCGGTTGCCGCGTTGCGCGACGGCAAGATTGACGCGTTCTTCTGGAGCGGCGCGGTGCCCACTGCCTCGATCATTGATCTCGCTTCGACGCCCGGTTTGAAGATGGTGCTCTTGCCGGTTTCGGGCGACGCCGCGGACAAAATTATGAAAGGTAATCCCGGCGTCTTTCACAAGACCACGTTCCCCAAAGGTTCGTACTCCAGCGTAGACGCGGATATTGACACGCTCGCCATCACCGCGGTGCTCTACGTGATGGACAGTTTCCCGGAAGATCGCTTGTATCAAATTCTCAAGGCGATGTTCGACAACAAGAGCGACCTGACGGCAGTAGCGAAAGAAGTCACCAAACTGACGCCCGAACTTGCGGTCAAGCAAATGAGTCCGGACGCGCAAGAGTATCTGCATCCCGGCGCGAAAAAGTACTTTGTCGAAAAAGGTGTGATCAAATAACACACGGTAGGGGCGACACATGCGTCGCCCCTACAACTGTACTATGCGTCGCACAATTCCAATTCTCGTTTCACTCCTCTTCCTCCTCGTCGCGGTCATCCTGGGTCTCCAAGCCGAATTGCCAGGATTCACGCAACTCGAACTGACCGATCCCGAAACGGGACGCACAATTTTTTCCGCCGCGTTACGCGATGGCGAGCCGGTCGTGCTGACCTGGCACAATTCGATTTTCGATCTCGACGTGACCGAGGAATTCACCGCCACCAATGGAATGCTGATCGAACACGCGGTCACTTTCGCCGATCCGCGCGGCACGCCGCCGATGGTCGCCGCGCCGCAAGACCTCGACGATTTATTTCACACCGGCGGACCCTTTGCCGTGCGAGGCATCGCCAAGCCCTTCACGCGCATTACGTATCGCATCGGCGAAATCGGCAACCCCCAGTTTCACATTCGCGATCGCGTCATCGCGCTCAAGCCCGAAGTTGGTTTCGGCGGACGCGTGACCTTAACGACGCATCGCGCGCGTGTGCGCGATCTTCCATAGAGCAAGATTCCACCTTGCCACTGCCCTACTCGACCAAACTGGAGACAAGCAATACAATTTTGGACGCGGACGCTGCGCGCGCGGATAATCGCGGATATTTTTAATCCGCGAAAATCCGCGTCCAAAAAATCTGTGCTCTTTGCATAGTGATTTCACAGAATAGAACTGTTTCATTTGCCTCGGTTGGATAAGATATTGACACGCCGACCAAAATATCGTAAAATGTAGCAAGATTGAGCAAGACAAAGCGAGGTGGAGTTTGACGGCGAAACGTGAATTCTTTAGCACCAACGAGGTGGCGCAGATTCTCGGCATCAGCCCGTTCACCATCCGCCGTTATATCCAACTACGCAAACTCAAAGCGGTGAAACTGGAGGGCAGTTATCGCGTGCGCCGCGCGGACCTCGATACGTTCATTCACGCGCGCGAAATCGAGACCGAGGAAGAATTGGCGGAACTCGACGAGCCAGAGTTGGCGGTAACACCCTTGCGCCGCAAACCCGTCGCGACTGTCGAGCCGGCGACGCGTCCCGCGCCGCGCGCCAAACGCGTCGCGCATCCAGAGCCGACAACGCGTCGCGCCGCACGTCCAATTACTCCCGCGCCGAAAGCCCGCGCCAAGCGGGGTAAGGAGGAGAAAGAATGAAGTACGCAATTCGTTTGCTCGTGATCCTGTTCGTTTTGCTCACACTCGGATTAACTGGATTGGCAGCAACTAGCGTTGCCGCGGATTCACCACTCTATCACGTGGTCGCGTGGGGCGACACGCTCTTTTCCATCGCGAATCGTTACAACACGTCGGTGAACGCGATCATGCAGACGAACAACCTTCGCAACGCCGAGTTCATTTACGTCGGGCAACGCTTGCAGATTCCTGGGTCGGCGCGCCCCGCGCCATCGCAATCCACGTACACCGTTCAAAATGGTGACACGCTCTTTTCGATTGCGACACGATTCGGCGTGACGGTGAACGCGTTGATGCAGGCAAACGGTTTGTACAACTATTGGATTTATCCGGGTCAAGTTCTGCGCGTGTCGGGCTATTCACCTTTCCCGGTCATTCAGACCGGTCCACTACCTGGGTTGCGCCCAGTGCAAACCGGCGTGTACTACAATGTGCGTCCCGGCGATTATCTGTCCAACGTCGCACATCGTTTCGGTACGACGCCCTACTCGATTCAAATCGCGAATCGTTTGGCGAATGAGCATTTTGTTTACCCAGGACAACGGTTATATATCCCAGGCGCAACGCCAGGAAACAATTTCCCGACCCAGCCATTCGAGCCGCCGATTTATCCGAACTATCCATCCGCGCCGCCCTACTACCCGCCTGTCGCGACGCCAATTCCAGTCGTCGTTTTGCCAGCCCCGGTAATTCCCAATCCGAATTCGAATTTGTGGGAAGCGGTGCTCATCACGAACACCAAGGGCACGGGACCTTGCTCCTTGCTCGCGATTGTGGTCGGCAAAACTGATTGGCCCGTCGTCGTCGCGACGACCGACGGTAGTTTCATCAGCGATCCCAAATTGACCGGCACCAAGCCCGAGCGCGGACCATACGTCGTCGAATTCGCGCATTCGTGCACGGGCACCTGGCGCGTGATTCCGCTCGGCTTGAACACGTACGCGGATGTCACGCTCAACGGCGGTCATGCCGAAGTCGAGTTTCACCAGCGTTAACCGCGCGTGGTGCGCTCTCAGCAGAAATCAAGCCCCGGAAATTTCCGGGGCTTGATTTTTTATTCGCGAATCCAAATCAACCACACGACTCCCGCCGCGCCAATACTCGCGATGAGCACGACCGCGACGAGCGTTCGTATCGGCACGCGCCATGCGCCAACGCGCGGCTCGCGCGCGATGGTCGCGCGGACGGCGAGCAACAGGAGTACGAACGCGAGCACAAAAAAGCCGGCGTTGACCAGGTGAATCGTTTTGAGCAGCGCGCGCGCCGGAATGAATTCATCGAACAACTCCCAGTCTACGAGCGAGGTCACAATCGTCAGTGCGCCAATCGGCGTATACCACCACTCGCGCGAGGCAACGAGTATCGCGAGAAACGCAAACACGGGAAAGGCATAGTTCACGTGCATCCGCGTACTCAGCATGAAAAATCCGAACGCCATCGCCGCGCCCGCCGCGACAACCGTGTGCGGTTTTGTACGCCCAAGTAAACCGTAGAGTACGATCAGACACAATACGCCGAACGCAATCAAACCGACTTCGCGATACGCGATGACACCCAGGAATAAATTCGTGTCGTACGGAATCAGCGCATCCGGAAGCTTGACATTCGGCGCAGTAGGATCCCAGGGCTCGCGTCCGCCGGCAATGAGAAACCAGAAATTGTCGGCGAACACGTGGAGAAATGGATAGGCGAGTCGCATCCGCGTTGTGATTTGTGCGGCTTGCTCCAGCGTGCCGCCGAGAATGAACGGCAACCACACGCCAACGCCTACCACGCACGCCGTCACACCCGACGCAATCATCTGACGCCAATTCGCGCGCGTGACGATCAAGAATCCAACGAGCGGCGCAAACGCCATCGCTTGCGGTTTGATCATTACCGCGAGCACGATCAACGCGGATGCCCAGAGCCAATGTTCGTTCAGCGCGGCGTACAGCGCGAGCATCACCAGCAACAGATAGTACGGATCGCCGATCATGCTCATCCACGCGGTCGTCGTCAGCACAACTGGGTTGAACACGTAAACGACGCCGCTCGCGAACGCGCGCCGCGCGTCGAGCCACATGCGTGCGATGAGATACACCGTCATCGCGATGAACGAATCGGCGAGGATCGAACTGAGGCGCAGAAGAAACTCGATGGTCGGCGATTGTGGATCAAATTGTGGCGAACAGCAGAGGCGATAAGTTTGCCCTACAAACCAGAGCGGATAAAAAAAACCGGGCGGGTAGAGATTACCTTGCAAATGTTCCGCGTAGATGTTCGGCACACCATTCACGACGAGGCGTTGCGTCGTTTCGATCCAGCCGCCCATATCCCAGGGAAAGGCGTTGGGAACATTGACGACGATGGTGAGCCGAACCGCAAACGCGATCAGTCCGACGAGCAATACTGGGGACAACAACTTACTCAATGTCATTGCGAGGAGCATCCTGAGCGGAACGCAGCGAAGCGGAGTGAAGTCGAAGGGTGCGACGAAGCAATCTCCAACCCCACCCTTGCCCTCCCCTTGTTAAGGGGAGGGTGGGGAGGGGTAGATTGCTTCGCCGATGTGCGGCTCGCAATGACATGCGACTGTGAATTCATACTGTTTTGAGAAACTCCCGCACTGCGCGATTGAACGCGTCCGGCTGTTCGAGGTTGGAGAGATGCGCGGCATTTGGAATCATGACGAGTTGCGAATTGCGAATCGCGCCGCGCAATGCTTCCGATTCGCGCGGCGGGATGAGCGTGTCGTCTGCGCCGACGAGGATCAACGTCGGCACGGCGATGTCCGCGAGCATCGGCGTCGCATCGGATCGGTCGCGCAGCGCGCCGAGTGCGGCGACGATGCCCTCGACCGGTTGGCGCGCGAGCATTTCGCGCGTCGCGTTCGTCAACTCGACATTGGTCGCGAGCGTTTGCGGCATCAGCAGTTTGGGCAACAATCGTTCGGCGAGCGCGCCCGCGCCTTGCTCGCGCACGAGCGCGATGTGATCGTTGCGCGTTTGCTTGGCTTCTGGTGAATCGGGCGCGGCGCGCGTGTCCGCGAGAATCAACGCGCGGACGCGATGCGAAAACTTGCGATAGAATTCGAACGCGATATAACCGCCCATCGAAAGTCCGGCGATGATTGCACTTTTGATGCCGAGCGCGTCGAGCAAGCCGCGCACATCGTCCGCGTACGTCTCAATGGTCACGCCAGTCGCGCCTTGCCGCTCCATCGCCAGCGAGGATAATCCCGATTCGCCAAACCCGCGCAAATCCGGCGCGATGACGCGCGCAGCCGCCGCTAGTTCGCGGACTTGGGACGACCAATACGTCCGGTCGAGCGGGAAACCGTGTACGAACACGAGCGGCACGCCAGCGCCGCCGGTATCGTCAAAAGCCATTTCTACGCCATGCACTCGTGCGCGCATGTTGCATTCCTTCTAGTTCAAATCGAAAATCCACAATCCCGCTCACACGTTGTACTGCTGCCGATATTCCGCGATTTGTTTTTTGACGGCGCGGCGTTCGTCGAGCGCGGATTGCACCGGGAAGACAAATTCTTTTTCCCACTTGGTGATGAGCATATCCAAATCGCCCAAGAATTTTTTGAGCGGTTCGAGCAGGTTGACCGTGATCGGATCAATCAGCGTCAGGTCAATGCGTGCTTTGCCGGTCGGCTGGAAGAACAGATCGTTCAACTGCTTGAGCAGTTGCGCGGTGACGGCTTCGATCAACGCGGGAATCGCGCGCACCAACTCGACCAGACTGTTCGCGGTGCGGCGCAGGTCTTCGCCGACGAACGGAATTTTCGACAGGAGCGAGTTGAAGAAACTCGCGATGGACTCGGCAAGCGGAAGCGCCACGCCAATCGCGCCGACGACCAATCCCTCTGCCGCTTTGAATTTTTGTTGTAGATCGCCCGCCATCTGCGCGATGCGGTCAACCGTGGTGCGGAGCGCGATCAACGCGGCTTGAAAACCTTGCCATGCCTTCTCGGCGATGGTCACGCCATCGCGCATCAAGCGGATGCCGGTTTTGAGCGCCTCGAACAAACCGCGCATCAAGGACAATCCATTCGCCAGGATATTGTCTAATCCGATGCGATCCATCTGTTCGTACAAACCGATGAGCGTGCGTAGTTTGTTCAACTCGCGCTCGAATTGGGCGCGGGCTTCGTCGCTCGTTTGCGTCAAGCCGTACGCGGTAGCGGCGACACCAATCGCGCCCGCGCCCGCGGCGATCAACAATTGGCGGCGCGTCATCGAATCGTTTGGATTGTTCGGCATTCGTTCCTCCTTGAAAACGTTTGGCAAGTTGGGAACTTGCTCCACGCTTCTTCAGCATGACAAGTTTACAATAGGCAAGTTGGAAACTTGCCCCACGAATCATACGTGTCGGCATCGTAACACAATCACGACAGAGCGTCAATAATAAATGAGTAAGGGCAGGTCAGAGACCCGCCCTTTTTATTGTAGATTTTTGCGATACATGACTTTGCCTTCGCCCGGCGCATAAAAGTCGTTGATGTGGGCGATGCACTCGTAGCCGTGACGCTGGTAAAATGCGCGCGCGGCGCAATACTGCGGCGAATCGGACGTTTCGAGATACACCGCGCGCGCGCCGCGCGTCCGCAGTTCGTTCTCGACGCCCTGGAGAAGTTGCGTCCCGATGCCCTGCCGTTGTCCGGCGCGGTCTACGCAAATCCAGTACAAATCCCATACGCGGTCGGTGAGCGGCGTGGGACCGAAACAGGCAAAGCCGTCAATCGCGTTCGGGTTGCCGTTGCGGTATACGACAAATGAATAATCGTCGCCCGGCGCGGGATGCAGAAACGCGTCGAGCATCTCGTGAACGACTTGGACTTCTTCCGGCGTAAAGACGCCGACGGTACGCGCCAGGCACTCGATCGCCGGCGCGTCAGAGGGTTTGGGCGGTTCTATCATACGCTATGCGCTTGCCGGAATGGTCGCGACGGCGGGCGCGCGTTTGAGACGCGGTTCGCGTGTGTTCGTCGGTAAAAGCGCACTGACCGGAATCGAATAGACGCCATCCGCGCCGACGCTGCGCGCGCGCAATTCGTAACTAACGATGCGCGGTCGTGCGAATCCTTTGAGTCGGTAACGCCGCGCGGCTAACCGGCAAATTTCGTCGGCGAGGTCGGCGTACGACATGCCGGCGGTGCGCGCCGCGCGCGCGATGCCGGCGTCCGGCGACAGATCGGCATTGGGATTCACTTCGAGGACGTACGGCACGCCGTTCTTGACGCGAATATCCACGCGTCCGTAATCGTGCAAGCCCATCGCTTGATACGCGCGGCGCGCGACGTCTTCGATGCGCGCTTTGAGCGTATCGCTGACGTGCGCGGGACACGTGGGCGGCGTGTCAATGTATTCCGGCGACGACGAGACCCACTTGGCGCGAAAAGAAACGATGCGCGCGAACGGGTTGCTGATGCGGCGAAAGTTGATCTCGGAGAGCGGCAAGACGCGCGGCATGTCGTTGCCCAGTACCGTCACGTTGAACTCGCGTCCTTCGATGAACTCTTCGACGAGCGCGGGTTCGTGGTACTTGTCCCAGATGTAACGCACCTGACGGCGCAACGCGCGTTCGTCGTGCACCACCGAGTCGAGGGTAATGCCGATGCTGGCATCCTCGGACGCGGGCTTGACGAACAGCGGAAAGGGGATGTGCAGATTGATCGTCCACGGGGTAAAGACTTGGAACGCGGCGGTCGGCAATCCGTGCGCCATCAAAATTTCCTTGGCGCGGGGTTTGTTGAGGCAGTTGGACAAGGTGCGGCGGTCGGAACCCGTATAACGGAAACCCAGATGCTCGAAAACGGAGATGATGTACGGTTCGAGATACGTTTTGTTGCGGATGCTCTCACACAGGTTAAAGATCAACCATTCGTTGGGATCGTACTGACGAAGGGGACCCCACAAATCATCCCGGACTGGAACCGGCACGGTGGTGTGTCCATGTGTTTGCAGAGCTTTTTCGATTTCTTGTTCGACAAAAACAATTTCCTGTTCGGATAAAAGGTCATCGGCTTCTTGTTCCGAGTCCTCGATGACATTGTAGACGACCAAAATGTTCACAGCGTCCTCGACTGTTCTTTGCGTATCACGCGAGCAAAAAATTTCTGCGCGAATCTATTTTGCATTATACACTAGGAATGAAAAAAACGAACCTTAAATTTTGTTGCCGGGCGATATTGACGCGCGGAGGTCGCACGATCATCGCGCGGCGCGCGCGGACACGCGACGGCGTGATGGCAACGCGAGTTTATTCGCCATTTCATTTTTTTGTGGTATAATGACGCCCGCTTGTTTCCAAAAGGAGTTTGAGTGCTGCTCAATATTCTGACCGGTCCTGATCCGCTACTGTCCTTGCTCAGTTTGCTGATCGCGCTCGTGCTGGGGATCACGGTACATGAGTTCGCGCACGCGGCAGCGGCGACCTGGTTGGGCGATTCACTCCCGCGTCGCCAAGGTCGGTTGACGCTCGCACCGCAGGCGCACCTTGATGTGGTTGGCTCGTTGATGTTTCTCGCGGCGGGGTTTGGCTGGGGACGCCCGGTGAGTTATGATCCGTATGCCTTGCGCGCCGGCCCGCGCACCGGTCCCGCGCTCGTCGCGTTTGCGGGTCCCGTCGCGAACTTTATCATCGCGCTCGTCTTCGCGTTGGTGGTACGCGGGCTGATGTTCACGATAGATGCGAGCACCCCTGCGTGGTTCATTGCGGTGATCAACTTGTGTCTCAGCATCGGACACTATAATTTGATTCTGGGCTTTTTCAACCTCATCCCGGTTTATCCGCTCGACGGTTTTACTGTGCTCTTGGGTGTTTTGCCTTTCGACTGGGCGGAAATGCTCGAACGAACTCGGCAGTACGGCATATTGCTGATGCTCTTGCTCTTGATTTCGGGTGCCACTTCGATGTGGCTCGGCGCGCCGGTGAATACGTTGTGGGGCGTGCTGTCCGGAATTAGGTGATGACACGATTCCCTGGAGGTCTATGATGAAACAACACTTGTTCGCGCTGGTCGCGTTGGTACTGTTTGCAATTACAATGTCCGGTTGCGGTGTGCTCGCCACACCGACACCCACACCGAAACCGACTCTGCCGCCAACACCGACACTTGCACCCACCGCGACGCCGCTTCCACCCACACCCACTCCACTCCCGCCAACCGCGACACCCATACCACCGACACCGGTTCCACCGCAAGCAACGACCAAACAGCAAGTCAACTTGCGCACAGGTCCGAGCATCCAGTACGCCATCGCGGGCAGGATGCCGCAAAACACGAATGCAGTCGTCCTCGGCAAGAACGAAGATGGCTCGTGGCTTCAAGTCGCGTACCCGGATGCCAAGACTCCGAGTTGGCTCGCAACCACATTCGTGACCGTGACCGGCACGATTGACACGCTGCCCGTCATTGCAGTTGGCACACCGCCAACGCCGACACGCGGTGCTGCCGCGCCGACCAAAGCCGCCGCCGCGACACCAACGCAAGTCATCCCGCCGGCAAAGGGTACACTCGCGTTCATTTCGTTCGAGGGAACCAGTTTCTTGCTCAACAACTATAAATTCGACAGCAAGACCGTCGCGGCGTTTCGTCCGTTGGGTCCCCGCCCGTTCGATCTTGCCCAGTTCACGAATTCAGCGCCCTTTGCGTACGCGCCGGACAATTCGGGAATGGTCGCGTACGTTCAAGGACCGGGCAATACGAACAACTTGTTCGTGGATGGCGGGGGAATGGATAATCGTAGCATCTACACCCACCAAGGTATTTCGAGTCCGACGTGGTCGCCGGACAGCCGCTACATCGTCTACATCGGCATGGACAACGATTTCCGCTCGCAATTCATTTACAAGATTCCGAAAGAGGGCGGCAAAGCGGAACGCTTTTTCCCCACTAGCCCGGTGGACGTGCAAAATCGCGCGGGCGAAAGTTATCGCGGCGTGGCGTGGGGCAAAACGCATTTGTTGTTCGTTTCGAATTTAACCGGTGCGTACGAAATTTGGCGATTGAATGCCGATGGCGGCGGTCCGCTACAATTGACGAACGACAAACGCGAGAACGGCGCGCCGACGTGGAGTCCCGATAGCACTCGGTTCGCGTACTATTCCAAGCAAACAAATGGCAGTTATCAAATCATGATTCGCAATGCCGACGGCTCGAACCCGCGCCAATTGACCAACGCCGGCAACAACTTTACGCCGACCTGGTCGCCCGACGGGAATTGGATCGCGTTCGCCTCCGATCGCGGCGGGCAGGGTCGGCTCGACGTGTGGATGATGGACAAGAACGGCGGCAACGTGCAATCCATCACCGGCAAGTTGAGCGGCGAAGGCAAACTGCCGGGATCGTGGCGGTGAAATCAGTAGGCAGTAAACAGTCAACAGACAAATTCGTCTGCCGCTGACTGTCTACTGGCAACTGACAACTAACGACTGACGACTGGAAGAAATCATGGCAAAATCTCGAATCAGCATTATCGGGCTGGGTCTGATCGGCGGTTCGATTGGACTCGCGCTCAAAAAAGCGAACCTCGAAGTCGAAATCATCGGGCACGACAAAGACCCCGGAGTGTCAGCAAAGGCGCAAAAGCGCGGCGCGGTAGATGCGACCAAGTGGAATTTGATTGACGCGTGCGAGGGCGCAGGGTTGATCATCCTCGCGTTGCCACTCGATGGCATCGCGGGCACGCTCGACGCGCTCAAGCCGCACCTCGCGCCCGGCACGATCATCACCGACACCGCGACCTCCAAAGTGTCCGTACTCGATGCGGCGACGCGGTTGCCTGCCGGCGCGCAATTCATCGGCGGCAATCCGGTGCTCAAACCGAATCGCGCCAAAACGGAGCGCGGCATTGACGCGGCGGACGCCGATTTGTTTCAAGAAGCGACCTGGTGTCTGGTTGCCGCGCCGTCTGCCACCGGCGAAGCGATTGACACGGTCGCGAATTTCGCCGGACTGCTGGGCGCAAAGGCGTACTTTATGGACGCCGCCGAACACGATGGCTTGATGACCGGCGTACAACACTTGCCGATGCTCCTCGCGACCGCGTTCGGCGCGGCGACGATGACGAGCGCGGGATGGCGCGAACTAGGCAAGGTCGCGAGCGGCGATTTTCGCGCCGCGACGGAAATCGTGCCCGACGATCCCAAGACCGCGCGTGAACAACTGTTCGCGCATCGCGATGATGTACTCCGCTGGCTGGACGTAATGAACGATCAACTACACACTCTGCGGCAAATGATCGAGCGCGAGGATGCCGCCGCGCTGGAAGCGTTGGTCAAAACCGTGTCCACCGAACGCGCGAAATGGCAGAGTGGTTCGCTCGATCAGTCGCAGACGAACGTCAATTGGGAGGACACCAAGTACAGTCCCGCGCGATTTTTCCTCGGCGGTCTCGCCGATGCCGGAAAGAAACGCAAGTAAAATCAAAACCCGAAGGATTTGAACATCCTTCGGGTTTTATATTTCAGTTTACGGCGAGTAATTCGACTTCGAACACGAGCGTCGCGTTCGGCGGAATCACCCCGCCCGCGCCGCGCGCGCCATATCCCAGGTCTGGTGGAATCGTGAGCTTGCGCTTGCCGCCAACTTTCATACCGGCGACGCCTTGATCCCAGCCCGCTTGACATCCGTTTCCAACCCAGATAAGATAGGATTGCGTTTATCCTCTAGTATTTCTCCGCTTCATGCAATTCATTCAATTTGATTCGGACTTGGTTTTGACCCGGAAACGATTTTGATAACGGGATTGCTCCCGCGAAAGGAGACGCCGATGCCCGAAACGATTGTTGCGCGTGTGCTGATTGCTGATCCCAGTCCACTCTTCCATGAAGGAATGAGCACATGCCTGAGAGAAGGAAAGCATTGTGGGCTTGGTATTGCCCAAACTCGCGCGGAAATTTTTCCTCAAGTTGCTACACTCCAACCTAATCTAGTTCTTTTGGGTTCACATCTTGAAGAACAAGAAGCCTTCCTCATTTGTCGAGAGATTGCACATCGTCAGTCGACTGTCAAGCCAGTCTTTCTAACTCCGCACGCCAATGATCCAATCTTTCAAGTAGACGCCGCTTTCGCTGGCGCGGTTGCCTGTTTGCCCCAAGATATCTCGCGCGAAGAATTTTTGGTGGCGATAGATGCAGTGATGAGAGGACACATACTGTTCTCACGCCAAATTTTGTCACTGGCGTTCGACCCAATCAAATTCACTGACAAAGAACACACCGTGTTGAAACTAATGGCGGAC
This sequence comes from Chloroflexota bacterium, assembly GCA_016219275.1. Taxonomy (NCBI): domain Bacteria; kingdom Bacillati; phylum Chloroflexota; species Chloroflexota bacterium. Next base: position 82,726 of record JACRBM010000088.1, on the reverse strand, counting down.
GGAAAAACTGACCGGGAAATTGCTGATGGACTGGTCTTGAGCGTCAACACCATTCGTAAACATTCACAACGCGTTTTGGAAAAACTTGGAGTTCATACACGCCAGCACGCTGTTCAACGTGCGCGGCGACGGGGGTTAATTTGACGTGGCACGATACAGTAGAAATATCTGGTGCATTGCAGTACGAAAAAATGGTGCAGTGCATATCTTGCTAAAGGAATCGGAAACTTGCTATACTCGCGATAGAGCTACGGCTGCGGTACACCCAAATGGGGCTCGTGACAATACACGTCTGAATTAGATTTGTCGATGAGTGGTATGTAAAATCCGTCCTGGACCAGCCGTATCTCGAACTGACCAAACACATAGCACTATTTGGAGGTGTTCGGTGAAAAGAAAACTGGTTCTGTTTGCAATCCTATCAGCAGCCATTCTTTTTGTTGGAATGATCATTTTGTACATTCCAACTGCATCCGCTAATTGGACATATGTGCTATGTGATTCTCAATACAAGTACTGGTGCGGTTTTGTAGACTATTCACCAAATGGAAGTGGTTGGTGGATAGACGCGCGCTGGCATATCGGCGGATGGGGTTATGGCGGTGCCAATGCATATAGGTTGCATGTCGCGCGAGACTGGGAATTGTACAACAATCAATGGAATTTGACGTGGAGTTGTCAAAATTGCACGGGATGGTTCTATGGTTCTGGTGGTTTGGATGCTTGGCGAACTATCGGATCAAGTCGCTGGGTCAACTATTACACCGCAGTACAGTTCCAGCATAAGTACGAGACCTGTCCGCCCTATCCATGCAGTTATTGGTGTAGTCCCCTTCAAGAACATTACCTATGGGATGGCTCCAGTATTGCTCGACCACTCGGTTGTAACTGACAATTGGAGTGAAAATTCGGAGGAGGCAGGTTATGCAATTTGGACAATTTCTCAAAATATCCGTTACCCTTGTGGTTGTCATCGCCATATTATTCCTTGCCTTAGAGGTACAAAGCGCGCAGCGCGCTCAAACATGGGCTCCTTTCACAATGATTTATCAACATGAAATCCCGACCGAAACTATTACAGCGCGCTTGAAGTGGACGAGCACATCGAATTGGTCTATGGAAATTACGTCCGACACAATCCATCGGAACGTTACCCAAACCGCGCCCATCATTAACTACACTGGACTCAAGACTGAATTTGTGAATGGGGTTTATTCGGTCGTGAATTCCTCCGGTCAAATTCAATCTCGGGAGCAAATCGAACCAGGTAAAGTCATGTCACCCGGTCAATGGTTAATGCCTGGGTATGAAGACACTTTGAAACAACGCGAGAATTTCATCCAGATCGGCATCTCGCCAGATGGAGAGAGACAATACCGCAAGCAAGAGAACCGTCAGTGCCCCAAAGACCCGCGAGGGAATCCATTTGATCCAGCATGTTCAGCGATCCAGACAATTATTACAGACATGACCTTCGGCAAACTTGGCGTGCCACTCGCGCGCACGGTGCGTATAGATAATCAGCTGGTTGAGAATTGGAGGGTTCTAGAGTTGACATTCAAATAGAACGAGCCGCGCGAGATAATTCAGCGCATGAGTCAATTGCAGAATTGGAACAAGAAACCCGCCAGGTTCAAATCCTCGGCGGGTTTTGCTTTCAATTCACCTCTATCAGCTCGACTTCAAACACGAGCGTCGCGTTCGGCGGAATCACTCCGCCCGCGCCGCGCGCGCCGTATCCCAAGTCTGGCGGAATCGTGAGCTTACGCTTGCCGCCGACTTTCATTCCGGCGACGCCTTGATCCCAGCCCTTGATGACCTGTCCCGCACCCAACGCGAATTCGAACGGTTGCATTCGATCGTACGACGCGTCGAACTGTTTGCCATTCGTCAACGTGCCGCGATAGTGCACCGTGACGCGTTTGCCCGCCACTGCTTCCGTGCCCGTACCGACTTGCAAATCCTCGATCAACAATTGATCAGCCAATTCAACATCCTTTCTGTTTTCGTTTGAAGGTTAGAACTCTGTTGTTCAGCCCTCCGAGCGCGAACGCAAAATAATAGATGCGAGTCTATCTCGTTTGCAATTTCTTGTCAATCGCATTGTTGGACAGCAAGCGTTCAGGCGTCATTGCGCGGAGCCGCGAAGCGTTTGCGACGACGCCATCCCCACCCAAGTCACTTACGTGTGCGCGCGATGCCCTACTCCAATAATTTCAACGCGATTTTTCATTCCCACGCCGGCAACAATTCTCGCGCTTCGGTATCCATCACGCCCTTGTCCGTGAATTTGAATTTCGGACTGACGCTCAACGCAAGAAGCGACAGCATCAAGAATGGTCGTTGATGCGACACGCCCAGGTCGCGCAACGCGATTTCGAGTCCGTCGAATTCACGCACGATCTCGTCGAGCGGCGCGTCGCTGATGAGACCGAACACCGGCAAATGCAACATCGCGATGAGTGTACCGTCGCGCACGACGGCGACGCCGCCATTCATTTCGCGCACTGCGTTCGCCGCGCGCGCCATGTCGTTTGTATCGTGTCCAACGACGAGCAGGTTGTGACTGTCGTGCGCGAAACTCGAAGCGACTGCGCCCACTCGCAAACCGAAATCTTTGATCACGCCGATTGATTTCGACGAGCCATCGCGCGCGATGACCGCGACGAGCGCGAGCGTGTCGTCGAGTCGTAGCTCGCCATTCTCGACGCGCACCGGCACGCGCTCCAAATCGGTGAGACTCGTCGTCGCGTTTTTGATCACAACTGCGTTCGCGGTCACGACCCCTCCCGCCCCCTCCCCTTGCCAAGGGGAGGGCTGGGGTATGGTCGCGCCATTCGACACAAAGCGGAAATCGCTCGCGGTGAACGGACCCGGCAACATCACACTCGCCGGCACCGGCGGCGTCATCGGCAAATCGCGCGCGATGAATGTACCATCCATCGCAACGCGCTCCCCGCCGACGAACACCTCGCGCGGCGGAAACGCGGCGAGTTCATCCATCACCGCGAAATCTGCGCGATAACCCGGCGCGATGCCGCCCAGGTCGCGCAAGCCAAGATAGCGCGCCGGGCGAATCGTCGCCGCGGCAATCGCTTCGATGGGCGATATACCCGCGTCAATCGCGAGGGCAACGATGAGCGAGAGATGTCCCTTGACCAACAACGACGGCTCGATGTCGTCGGTGACGAGCAGGATGCGCGAGCGGTCCGCGAGTTCGTTTACCGCCAAGATATTTTCGCGCGTACACGATTTCGTCTGCAACATCACCGCGAGACCTTTCGAGATTTGTTCGCGGATTTTTTCCGGCGTCGTCAGCGTGTGATCCGAAGTCACGCGCCACGTAAGGTACTGCGACAAATCGGTACCGCGCAAAGTCGGAATGTGTCCCTCGACCATCAAGCCCGCGTCGTGCGCCGCCTCAACCAAGCCACGCAAGCGCGGACTGTCCGCGAGCACCGCGCCGTAATCCATCACTTCGCCGAGCGCGATCACACCGGGTTCGCGCGCGAGTCGCGTGACGACGCCCGCATCGAACACCGCGCGCGTCCATTCGAGATCGGGCGAGGTCGCCGGGACGCAACTGGGAATCGCGTGAAAAATTCGCAGAGGCAAATTCTCGGACGCGCGAATCATCCACCGCACGCCTTCTTCGCCCGCGACGTTCGCCACCTCGTGCGCGTCCGCAAGCACCGTCGTCGTCCCGTGCGGCAGGACCGCTTGCGCGAATCCGCGCGGCGTGAGGTGTGACGACTCGATGTGCATGTGCGAGTCAATCAAACCGGGGACGATGACGCGCTGTCCCAGGTCGCGTTTTTCTTTTGCCGCGATATTCACCGGCGGTGCGCCTTCTTCGACGTACACAAATCGCCCATCACGCACGCCGACCCAGCCCTCGAACACGCGTAAACGAAACACGTCCGCGATGCGCGCGTTATGAAAAAGCAAATCCAAATGACCGAACATAATTTCCCTCATTTCCCTCATTTCCCTCATTTCCGTGTAAAAGGGAAATGAAGGAAATGAAGGAAATTTAGATTCCGCGCTCGGCGAGAATCTGCACCGCGCGCAACGCAATCGCGATCGCTTTCTTCTCGCCGATGCGAAACAGTTTTTCTTTTTCTTCGAGCGTCGGTTGCGCCGGCAACCAGATGTTGGAATCGGTCGAGACAATCGCGCCGACGCGCACGCCGCGCGCGCTGCCGACGATGAACAACAACGACGCCTCTTGCTCCGCCGCAACGATGCCGACGCTTTTCAACAATTCGTTCAGCGGCTTGTCTTGCACATAGTACGCATCGCGCGTGAAACCGATGCCGACGCGATACGGCTCGGTCGTTTCGTGCGCCGCTGCGACGAGCGCGTTCGTCACGTCGAGATCGCCGACCGCCGGAAATTCGACCGGCAAGTACACCTTCGACGTGCCTTCGCCGCGATGCGCTGCCGTGATAATGACCGGCGTGCCAATCGGAATATCGTCCTGGCGTCCGCCCGCCGAGCCGACGCGAATGAATACCTTCGCCCCGACCTTGACTAATTCTTCCAGCGCGATGGACGCGGCAGGTCCGCCGATGCCGGTCGAGCACACGCTCACATCCACGCCGTTTGTTTTGCCGGTGACGACGACGTACTCGCGATTGCGCGCGATCTCTTGCGCGTCGTCCATCTGCGCGGCGATGCGCTCGACGCGACCTGGGTCGCCGGGAAGCAACACGTAGCGCGCCACATCGCCGGGTTGACAACGAATGTGTTTTTGAATTTCAGTCACGGTGTCTCCTTTGGAAATGGGACGCGGACAAACGCGGATGAACGCGGATTTTTATTTTTATCCGCGTTTGTCCGCGTTCATCCGCGTCCAGTTATTTTTCATTTTTTACAGCCGCTCGAACCTGCTCCGCGAAATGGCACGCCGAGCGATGCGCATTCGTAAACTCGCACACGGGCGGCGCGTCGGTCTTGCACACGTCTTGTGCGAATGGGCAACGCGGATGAAAATGACAACCTGATGGCGGCGCGAGCGGCGAGGGAATCTCGCCGGCAAGACGCCGCGCGGGACGCGGACGCGCCGGGTCAGGCATGGGCGCGGACAGCGTAAGCGCGTGCGTGTACGGATGCGACGGTCGCGCAAACACATCCGCCGCGAATCCTTCTTCGACGACCGCGCCGAGGTACATCACCATCACGCGATTCGCCATCAAGCGCGCCACACCCAGGTCGTGCGTGATGAACAGGTAGGCGAGTTGTTCTTGCGCCTGCAATTCCTGCATCAACTTCAAAATCTGCGCACGCACCGACACGTCGAGCGCGGACACGGGTTCGTCCGCGACGATGAGGCGCGGCTGTGATGCGAGCGCGCGCGCCAAACCGACGCGCTGGCGTTGCCCGCCGGAGAGTTGATGCGGAAAACGCGCTGCGAAATTTTTCGGATCCAAGCCGACGCGTTCGAGCAGTTGCGCCGCGCCGTTCCGCGCCTGGGCGCGCGACAAACGCCGATTGTACATCAACGGCGATTCGATGCTGTCCGCAATTGTGCGTCGCGGGTTGAGCGACGCGCTCGTGTCCTGAAATACGGCTTGCACCTGCGCGCGGAACTCTCGCGCCTCATCGCGTTGCAACGACGCGAACGCGCGTCTGCGGTACTGCACGTCGCCGGACGTGGGCGGAAGCAAACCGAGGAGGACGCGTCCCAGGGTTGATTTGCCCGATCCCGATTCGCCAACGAGCGCGACCGTTTCGCCTTCGTTGATGGTGATCGAAACGCGATCCACCGCGCGCAATGTCGCGCTCCCGCGAAACAAGCCCAGCCGCACGCGAAAATCTTTGATGAGGTTTGTGCCGGTAAGCATAATTGTATCACAACCCCTCCTTCACCCTCCCCTTGGCAAAGGGAGGGAAGGGGTGGGGTCATCCCTTCCAGATTTCTTCCACCATCGCGCGGGCGACGTTCCAACACGCGACCGCGCTTGCGCCAGTTGCCACGAACGGAGGTTCTTGCTGGCATTGCGCCGATGCAATCGGACAGCGCGGCGCGAAGCGACAACCGGTGGGCAGTTCGTTCAAGTTCGGCACGGTGCCGGGAATCGCGAACAAGTTGGTCGTCGCGCTTTCGAGACTGACGGTGCTGCGCAGCAAACCCTGGGTGTACGGATGGTGCGGCGCGCGGAACAATTCACGCGTCGTGTTCGCCTCGACGATCTTGCCGGCGTACATCACGTACACGCGATCACACATTTCCGCGATGACACCCAGGTCGTGCGTGATGAGCAACAACGCCGCGCCAGTCTGGTCGCGTAGGTCGCGCATCAAATCGAGAATCTGCGCTTGCACTGTGACATCGAGCGCGGTCGTCGGTTCGTCCGCGATCAACAATTTCGGCGCGCACGCCATCGCCGCGGCGATGAGCGCGCGTTGCTTTTGCCCGCCGCTGACTTGATGCGGATAACGATTCACCATCAGCGCGGGATCGGGCAACCCAGTCTGCTCGACGAGTTCGAGCGTCCGCGCGCGCGGATCGCCAGGGTACGCATGCGCGCGCAACGGCTCGGCGATTTGATTGCCCAGCGTCATCAACGGATCGAGAAACGTCGCAGGGTCTTGGAAAATCATCGCCATCTGCGCGCCGCGCACGCGGCGTAATTCATCCTGGGACAGTTTCACCAGGTCGCGTCCATCAAACACGACTTGACCGCGCGCGATGCGCGCCGACGCGGTGGGAAAAAGTTGCATCAGCGAAAACGCGGTCATGCTCTTGCCGCACCCCGATTCGCCGACGAGTCCGACGATTTCGCCGCGCGCGACCGTGAATGACACCTCGTCCACGACGCGCAGCCAACCGCGCCGTTGATGAATTTCGGTGACGAGATTCCGCACATCCAAAATGATTTCGTTCATGCGGTCTCCTGCAAGCGCGGGTTGAGCGCATCGTTCAGCGCGTCGCCCAGGACGTTGAACGCGAGCACGACAATCGAAATCGCCAAGCCGGGAAAGAGCGCCATCCACCACGCTTGGCGCAAGTACGGTTGCGCAACGTTCAACATGCCGCCCCACGAAATCAAATTCGCATCGCCCAAGCCGAAGAAACTCAAACTTGCTTCGAGCAAAATCGCGGACGCGATGTCGAGCGAGCCGGTCACGATCACCGGCGCGAGCGCGTTCGGCAGAATCTCGCGCGCGAGAATTTGCAACGCGTTCATGCCGCTCAAGCGCGCGGCATCCACGAACGTCGCTTCGCGCAGACTGAGGATTTGCGCGCGCACGAGCCGCGCGATTTGGGGCCATGACAGAATCGCGAGGACGATGATTACTTTGAGAACGCCGCCGCCAAAGAACGCGACGATGACGAGCGCGAGCACAAAGCGCGGGAGTGTTTGAAAAAATTCACTGAGCCGCATCAGTGCGCCATCCACCCAGCCGCCGAAAAAACCGGCGAGACTGCCAACGATGATGCCCAGGATGCTCGCGCTGAGCGCGGCGGAGATGCCGACCGCGAGCGAGACGCGCGCGCCGAAAATCAACTCGGACAAAATATCGCGACCCAGGTGATCGGTACCCAGGAAATAATTTTTCGTGCCAGGCGACAAGAGCGCGTCTGCGCCGCCTTTGAACGGATCGAACGGCGCGACGAATTGCGCGAACACCGCGAGGACAATCGCGATGGCGACGAGACCGAGCGCGAGGAGAGTCCGGAGATTCGACATCGTTATGTCGTCTCTTGTGATTTGTCATTTCGAGGAGCGGTTTTTGCGACGAGAAATCTCGACCACAGCGGCGGGAGATTTCTCGCTTCGCTCGAAATGACAGAGAAAAGGAATGACATTTCGGATTACCTCGTGTATCGCACGCGCGGATCGAGCGCCGCGTACGCGAGATCGGTGAGCAGATTCGCGACGACGACGGTGAGCGAGACCATCAACAGAATGCCGGTCATCACCGGATAATCGCGCTTGGTGATCGAATCGAAAAGCAAACGCCCGATGCCGGGCCACGAGAACACGGTTTCGATCAACGCCGAGCCGGCGATCAGCAAGCCGACGTTGTAGCCGATGACGGTCACAATCGGCAGCGCCGCGTTGCGAAGCACGTGCGCGATGAGCACGCGCCACTCACTCAGACCTTTCGCGCGCGCACCCAGGACAAAATCGGCGTGCAACACATCGAGCATCGCCGAGCGCGTGATGCGCGAGAACAGCGCGATGAAACGCACCGAGAGTGCGCTCGCCGGCAAAATCAGGTACGGTAGCGTTTCGAGAAACGCGCTGAACCCGGTGGCAACCGAACGCGCGGAACGCATTCCTTGCGAAGGCAACCACGCGAGCGTGACGGCAAACAGAATGATGAGGACTTGACCCAGCCAAAAATCCGGAACGGAGTAGCCGACCAACGCGCCGACTTGCGCGAACACGTCCGGCAACTTGCCGCGCCCGCGCGCGGCGATGACGCCGAGCGACACACCGATGACGATCGCGGCGACGAGCGCGGTGAGCATCAGTTGCAACGTTGCGCCGATGCGATTGCCGATCAACTCCGCGACGGATAAACGATTCGCGAATGAGTAACCCAGGTTGCCGCGCGCCAACTGACCCAGGTACAACACGAGTCGCTCTTGCACCGGGCGATCCAAACCGAAATCCGCGCGCACCTGGCGAACGTACTCTTCGGGCGCAGGAAAATCGCCGACGAGCAACGTAACGGGATCGCCGGGCGCGAGCTGAATCAGCACAAAGTTGACGATGACGACGCCAAGCAAAAGCGGAATCGCTTGCGCGACGCGTTTAAGGATGTAGAGCCACATGTTGATTCACGTAGGGGCGAAGCATGCTTCGCCCCTACAAACGAACATTATTTGGGCATCCAAACCAAATCCCAACGATCGCGCGAATCAATGCCCGTCCACAAGCCGTTCAATTTCTTGGAGGCAAAGTCCACGCCTTCTTCATCGAACAGGACGAGACTGGGCATGTCATTCGCGAGAATCGTTTGCAGATCGGCGTACGCCGCCGCGCGCGCTTTAACATCCGGCGCGGTTGCGGCTTTGGCAAGCAGATCGTCTACCTTGGGATTCGAATAGCCGGTTTGATTGGTGAACTGCGCTTTGGTCGTCGTCGTGAGATAGAGCCGATGATAACCAATCGCTGGGTCGCCGGACGATACGAACGATTGAAGGGTGAGATCGAATTCCCAATCCAGGAATACTTTTTGAATCATCACCGCGCGTTCGAGCGGTTGCAGGTCCACGTCAAAGCCAATGTCCTTGAGATTTTCCTTGATGATTTGCGCGGCGGTCACGAATTGCGGTCGCGCCGAATCATACACCAGGCGCAACTTGGCGCGATTGCCATCCGCGCCGGCGGCGACGCCGGCTTTGTCGAGCGCGGCTTTGGCTTTCGTCACATCGCGCGGATACAGTTTGTCGAAATCTACCGCGGGATTGAGCAACCATTTGAAACCATCGCCGAGCGGTCCGCGACCGACACGCCCGATACCGTTCATGGATTGATCCACGATGCGTTTGCGATCAATCGCCATCGCCACGGCTTGACGCGCTTCGGCAGTGGACAACGCTTTGGTGCGCGTGTTCATCATCATGAAATCAATCGCCGGCGCGCCTTGTCCGCGCTTGGGCATCAACTTGGTGTTGGCTTCCAAACGCTTGACATCGGTCTTGGGCAGATAAAAATCCACGACGAAATCCACTTCACCGGTTTCGAGCGCGGTCGAACGGTTCGCGCCCTGCGGGATGATTTGGAACACGATCGCGTCGAGGTACGGTTTGTCTTTTTCGAAATAGTTGTCGTTGCGGACGAGCTTGATCGTGCTGCCCTTGTTCCATTCCGAGAATTTGAATGGACCGGTCCCGACCGGCTTGAGGTTCACCGCGTTCTTGGTCACATCGCCTTGCCCATCGTACAAGTGCTTGGGCAAAATCGGCGCTTCGAAAACAGTTTGCTGAATCATAAACGGCGCGTATGCGTCGTTCAATGTGAACACAATCGTCTGCGCGTCAGGCGCTTCGATGGACTTGATGCGCGCCGCGAGCGTGCGCGTGCGGGGATGCAGTTTCAGCAGGATTTCGTCGTACGAGTACTTGACATCCGCGCTGGTGAACGGTTTGCCATCGTGCCAGGTCACGCCGCTCCGCAATTTGAACGTGTACGTCTTGCCGTCGGCGGAAATCGTCCACGACTCGGCGAGTTGCGGCTGGGGTTGATAATTGCCGTCGAGCCAGACCAAGCCATTGAAAATTTTGGAGCCGACATCGCCGGCAGAATAGCCGGTTGTCAATCCCAGGTTCAACGTTTCGGGATCCGAGTCCATCGCGATCACCGCGATGCCGCCGCGCACAGGTTGCGCGGCTGCCGTGGTGGGCGCGGGCGCTTTGGTCGGTTCCGGCGCTTTGGTCGGAGCGGGCGCGACGGTGGGTGCAGTTGTCGGCGCAGGCGGTTTGGTCGGTTCCGGCGCTTTGGTGGCAGGCACTGCCGTCGGCGCGGGCGCGCTGGTCGGCGGCGCTTTCGTCGGCTCTGGTGGTGGCGTCGCGCAACCGACCACAATCAACGCCAAGACGACGCAGACCAACAGCAGTTTGATTGAACGAGACATTCTTTCCTCCTCTTTCGAATTTGGACCGGGAATTTTGCCGGTCGAATTATTTTCGTTGACGCGTGACGCTAACCTCCAAAAGTTCCGAATCTTGGAACGAGGTGCTGCAATAAATCGCCTGACCATTGGCGGTGAATGCCGTGTGCATCATTTTGAGTAGGGGACTCGCGCGTTTCACTTTCAACGTGTCCGCCAATGCTTTCGTCGCGGTCACCGCAAGGATGCGCGCGACGGTGTGATGAATGCGCGCCGCCGTCTGGCGTTCGATAAAGTTGACCATGTGTCCATCGAATTCGTTCCAATTGAGCGGCTCTGGACTCAACGATGGAGGCAACCAGTAGGTGATGTAAATCGCCGGGCGTTTGTCCGCGAGGTACAACAGCGACACGGATTGTAATGGTTCGTTTGAGGAAACCTGGAGAATTTGATGCGCTTGAGATGGTCCACGCGTAGCGACGATTTTCAAATCGCGGATGGCGGGCTTGAAACCGGAAGCCACAATCAGGTCGGGGATCGGGAGCATTTGGTGCAAGCCGGTCTTCAAGTGTTGCGGCGCGGGAGTGAGGAACGTACCGATACCGTGTTGGCGCACGACGACGCCATCGCGCTCTAACGTCATCAACGCATCACGAATCGTGTTGCGACTGACGCCCAGCGCTTGGCTCAACTCGGTTTCGCTCGGCAATTGATCGCCGGCTTGGAGTCTGCGCTGGCGCGTCAAGACGAGGATTTGATCACGCGCTTGCACGTACAGTTGCGATCTGAGCATGGGGAGAAACGCTCCTCGGCAAAAGAGGTTGGACGTCCAACGACTAGACCGATTCTACAGCGGGGCGGTGAGTTTGTCAATTTGGGGCGAAGTAAAAGGCAGGGCTTGCAGTCGCGTTGCCCCTCACCCCAACCCTCTCCCTACGAGGGAGAGAGAGTATTTGCCCTCTCCCCTATGGGGAGAAGGTCAGGGTGAGGGGCAATCGCATGTGTTCTTTACATCTTGCTTTTCAAGTACGGATCAATCGCGTCACGCAACCCATCGCCGACAAAGTTGAATCCCAGCGTCGTCACTAAAATCGCCAAGCCCGGCAAGATGGATGCCCATGGCGCGTTGAACACGTACTGCTGCGCCTCGTTCACCATCAAGCCCCAACTTGGCGTAGGCGGTTGCGCGCCGACGCCCAGGAAACTGAGACCGGCTTCCGCCATGATCGCTTCGGGGATGCTCAACGTAAACAGCACGAGAATCGGCGCGATACAATTCGGGATAATGTGGTTGAACATGATGCGCCGGTCGCTCGCGCCAACCGATTTGGACGCGGTGACAAAATCGGTCTCTTTAATCGCGAGCGCCTGGGCGCGCACCACGCGCGCCGCGCCTGCCCAGCCCACCACGCTCAACGCGATGAACAGCGTGAACAGCGACGCGCCGAGCGTGTACGTCACGACCATCGCGAGAATGATCGAAGGAAACGCGAGCACGACATCGGCGAGACGCATGATGAGCGTGTCCACCCAACGACCGTAGAACGCGGCGAGCACGCCGAGCGCCGCGCCGATCATCATCGAAATCGCGGACGGAATGAAACCGATCAACAACGAAATACGCGCGCCGTAAATCACGCGACTGAACAAATCGCGTCCGTACAAATCCGCGCCGAAAAGATGTTGCAGCGACGGCGGGTCGAATTGAATGTCGAGGTTGACTTCAATCGGATCGTACGGCGCGACATTTTGCGCGAAGGTCGCGAAAATGCACAATGCGACGACGATACCCAGCCCCGCCAACGCCAAGCGATTGCGGCGAAAGCGTCGCCAGATGTCTTGCGCGAACGTGGATTGACGAACCGTGAAGACCTGGGTCGGTGATGAAATGGATGCACTGCTCATCGTGTTCGCCTCACTCGTACCGAATGCGCGGATCGAGAAACGCGTAACTGAGATCCGCGAGCAGATTGCCCAACACGACGAGCACGACCGTCAAAATCACCGAACCCTGCAACAACGGCAGATCGCGATTTTGAATTGCGCCGACCGAGACCCGCCCGATGCCAGGAATCCCGAACACGCTCTCGGTAATCACCGCACCAGAGAGCAAACCCGACACCTGGATCGCCATGATCGTGACGACCGGCAACAACGAATTCTTGAGCGCGTGGCGCATGATGATTCGCCACTGCCTGAGTCCTTTCGCGCGCGCGGTGCGAATATAGTCGGAACTCATCACTTCGAGCAGACTCGAACGCGTGAGCCGCGCGATAATCGCGGCGGACGACCAACCCAGGACAATGCCGGGCATGATCAAATGTTGAATCGTGCCGTAACCGGAAATCGGCAGCAAATCCAACTTCCAGCCGAAAATCAATTGAAAGATCAGCGCGGACCAAAAGACCGGCACGGACACGCCGAGCAACGCAAAAACCGTGACGAGGTAATCGGGTGTGGAATAATGTTTGAGCGCGGCGATAATGCCGGCGGGAATCCCGATGCCCCACGCGAACAATAACGCCGCCAAGGTCAACGCGAGTGTTTTCGGAAAGGCGTCGAGTAACAGGGTGCTGACACTGCGCCGCAGTTTGTACGATTCGCCGAAATCGCCGTTGAGCACATCCCACACATAGCGCACGTACCGGGTCGGTAGCGGATCGTCGAGGCGCATTTGCAAACGCACGCGTGCGACGACATCGGGATCGATGTGCTCGCGCATCATCCGCGCGATCGGATCGCCGGGCACTACCTGCAAGAGAAAAAACGTAAGCATGGTCGTGCCGATCAATACTGGAATGAATTGCAAAAAACGTGCGACGACAAACTTGAGCATGAAAAACTCCAGCCATCAAGACGAGGGGCGAGCCGACGGCTCGCCCCTACATTCAAACCTGCGCGCGAGCGCTATTCGATTTCAATTCCATAGTACGGCATGTTGCTCCAGCCGTTCCACGACACTTTGAAATTCTTGACCTTGGCTTGCACGACGAACAAGTGCTCCAGGTGGAACAAGGGCACGAACGCAAAGTCCTTGTAGACGATGGTATTCTCGATTTCCTGGTAGAGTTTGTAACGTGCTTGCATGTCGGTCATCACGCGCGCTTTTTCGAGATTGTCTTGCACCGTCTTGTTCGTGTAATTCCACGAACGCGCGACGGCATTCTTGGGCGCGAAGAACGTGTAGATAAAGTTGTCGGGATCGTTAAAGTCCGCCGACCAATCGCTCACGTAATTGCCGAGTTTGCCTTCCTTGCGCGTGGCAGAATACGCCGCGCTGTCCAACTGCTTGATCTCGGCTTTGAAATTCGATTTCAACAGAATCGCTTGAATCGCTTCGTTGATCTTGAGCGTGCTTGGCGAATCCACCGTTTGGAAAATCGTCATCGAGATGCCATCGGCGAAACCAGCTTCTTTGAGCAATGCTTTGGCTTTGTCTGGGTCGTACTTGAAGCCGGGCAGATCCGCATTGTAGCCGGCGAGACCGGGGGCGAGAATGCCCTTGGCGGGAATGCCGGTGCCGGCGTACAACTTGTCAATCAAGGTCTGGCGATCAATCGCATACTCCAACGCTTCGCGTACTTTGGGATTGTCGAACGGCTTGAGCGTCGAGTTGATGCTCATGTAGTACGTGCCGACGCGCGGACCTTTGACGATGCGGTCTTTCCATTGCGGATCTTTCATGAAATCCGGAATCTGCGAACGCGCATTGTCCAGGTCGAGCACGTCGAGTTCGCCCTTCTTGAACATCAACGATTGCGTTTGGGCATCGGGAACGATCTTGAACACGAGCTTGTCGAACTTGGCTTTGCCACGGAAGTAACCATCGTACGCCGACAGTTGAATGTCGCTGTTGTACGTCCACGCATCTACTTTGAACGGACCCGTGCCGACGGGCTTGATGCCGAAATCTTTCCCGGCTTTTTCGGTGTACGCCTTGGGGAAGATCGAACCGGCGGGCGTGGCAATGTTCGCGAGGAACGGCGCGTACGGCGCGCCGAGTGTAATCGCGACGGTGCTGTCATCAACCTTTTTAAGTCCGGTCGTCGTCGGCGCTTTGCCATCCAGTCGTGCGGATGCGCCGCCAATCATGTCCAAAAAGTCCGTGTTCAACGCTTTGGTCGCCGGGTTCAACATGCGATCGAACGTAAAGATCACATCGTCCGCGGTGAACGGACTGCCATCGTGGAATTTCACATTCTTGCGAAGAGAGAACGTGTACGTCAACCCATCCGCGGACACATCCCACTTTTCCGCCAAACCTGGGACCAGTTCGGATTTGCCGGGCGCGGTCGTCACGGCTTCGACCAGACGATCAAAGACGTTGAGCGGCAAAAAGTACTCTTCAGTCGTGAGTTGCGGGTCCGCGGTGCCGGGATCGCTTGTCTGTGCGATTGTCAGCACTTTGGGTCCGGTGCTTTTCGGCGCGGCAGTCGGCGCCGGCGCGGCGGCAGTTGAGCCAGGCGCCGTCGTTGGCGCCGGAGCCGGGGCAGGGGCGGGCGCGCACGCGCTCAATGCAATCACCGCGAACAACGCTAGAACAACGAGCAAACGGTACAAAAGAGAACTCTTCATTTCTCCTCCTCAGGAAAAAACAATTTGTAAAATTATACCACACCTGGACTGGAAAATCTACGTTTTTTTTCAAACTTGCCAACGCCGCAAACCGGCGTATACTTGATCCGAATTAGGCGTCTGATGTCGGATGCGTTCTGCCGCACCGCGCGGACGTTTTTGTTTGAGAGGAGGTGATGCAAAAACAATCGCACGCAAGTGATCTCGCTTGTTTGAAATGGCGCGGAGCAAACATCTTCAATCCCGCGTGAACCACCGATGCTCGAATAACCCTGTTCGCACGCCGGGCAAGTTCGCCAACTTGCTCCACCTTTTGAAGGAGAGAAGAACCATGCGTACGCCAATTCTTTCGATGATCGTGCTTACTCTACTCCTCGTTCTCGCGATCGGGTGCCAGTCGTTCAACGTTTCATTTGGCGCAACGCCCACGCCGACCTCGACACCCACGCCCACACCAGATCTGCCGCGCACCGCAACCGCCGAAGCGAATGCGACCGCCACCGCGCAAGCGCAAGCCAACGCGAACGCCACCGCGACGGCGCAAGCGCAAGCCAATGCGACGGCGCAAGCGAATGCGACGGCGACCGCGCAAGCGAACGCGACCGCCACCGCGCAAGCCCAATCGCGGGCGACCGCCACCGCACTCGCGCTGGCGACCTCGACCGCGCAGGCGCAAGCAACCGGCGCGGCGGTGGCGCGCGTAACCGCCACGGCGCAAGCCGTTCAAAGCCAGGTCGCCGCGTTGATGCAGACCGCGCGTAAATCGTACACCAAAGAAGAAGGTGAAATCACCGGAGTGTCGGGACCGTACATTGCATCGTTTCTGCCGAATGCCAATGTCTACAACTTTGTTGCCGAAGCTCAATTCTTCAATCCAGCGGATCGCGCGATTCATCCCTGGGACTATGGTTTTGTGTTTCGCTACGCCGCGGGCGACACGCGCTATCAATGTCGTTTGGTCGTCACCTCAAACAGCCAGTGGTACCTCGTGATTCCCACCCAAAACCTTGCCGCGAGCGTCGAGGTCAAGGTGATGGCGAGCGGCGTGTTGCGTAATTTCAATGTGTCTCCGACAGGTTCGAATCATTTGCGTGTCATCGCCAAGGACAAGGTCGGCTATTTCTATGTGAACGAGCAGTTCGTCGCCACATTTGACTTGTCGGACACGTTTGGGATGGATCTCTATATCGGGAGCGCGTTCACCCAGTCTACGTCATTCCCAGGTCTGAAGGTGCCGTTCAAGAATTTCAACATCTACTCGTTTCAGTAAAACCGATGCGGCTCTCGCGGTGAGAGCCGCATTCTTATTTAATCGCTACTCATCCTTGCGAAGGTTTGAAAGCGCAATCCCTCCCAAGTGATTGGGAACCTTCACAAGGATGGGCTGAGTACATTTTATCCGAGCGCCCCGCGTCGCCACGCGACCGCGCGCGCGTACAGCGCATACTTCCAGTGCGAAAAAATCACATCGCGCGCGCCGGCGTACTGGACGAACGTTCCCCCAAATCCTTGCTTGAATTGATACAAGCCGTGCGCGGCGGATTCGTCCGCGTTCGTCGTCGCGCCCAAACCCCACAGATCGTAGCGCGCGCACCCGCGCGCTTTTGCCCACTGCATCGCCGCCCAGTGCAACGCGTGATTCGGCATCCGTTCGCGCTGTTCGTTCGAGGACGCGCCGAACAAATAAATCGCTTCGTCGCCGACCGCGGTCACAAATATCGCGGCGAGCGCGTCGCCCGCGTGCTCCGCGATGAACAACTGCGCGCACTCGCCCAACAAGTCGAGCGCGGCGCGATAATAGTCGCGCGAATGGATCGCAAACTGATCGCGCGTACGCGTGATTTCCAGGAGATGATAGAACAAACCAATGTCGCACACCTTACCCTCGCGCACGGTCACGCCTTTGCGCTCGGCGAGGCGAATGTTGTAGCGCCATTTCGGTTTCATCTGCGCGAGGATCGTCGCGAGGTCGCGCGTGAGATCAACGTGAATCGTCGTCTGCGGTTGAATCGTCGGCGCGGGCACACCCAGGATTTCGTTCGGCATCGCGAACGCGTTCGGCTCGACGCGCAGGACGAACGCGCCGCACGCGCACGCATGGGCGACCAGGGCATCGTCCAGCGCGGTCAGCGCGGCGTGATCGTTCGCGTCGGCGACCGGTCCGCGCGGCACGTACGCAAAGCGCAAACCGAGCGGCAAATCGCGCACGAGCATTTGCGCGCCAGCGATCAACGCGTCGTCACGCGCGAGCGCCAAGCGCGTCACGCGCCAACCGAATCGCGTTTTTAATTCGCCCCACGCGCGCGTTTGCAACAGATGTCCGTGCTGCGTCGCGATCAATTCGTCCCACGCGTCCGCGTCCGGATTTTCCACGATGTGAAATCCATCCATGCCGCGCATTATAACATAAACCGGCGCGCGACCAACCTTCGCAAGGTTGATTTCGCTGAGATTTCTGTAGATTTTTTCGCATAAATCTGCAGGATGTGTACCGAAAAGTCATTTGATTTTGACCCGAATCAGACTCGTGCGCGGTATTCTGCAAATAATCGTCACGATGGCGTGAATGCCTTGCGGAGGGTGGATTTTGTTGACGAAGACATTTTCAAACGATTGGCTTTCCATTCAGCAAGCCAGTCAGTATCTCGGCGTCCACATCGGCACGGTGCGCGAATGGGCTGATGCGGGCATCCTCCCCAGTTATCGCACTCCCGGCGGGCATCGCCGTTTTGTCATCGCCGATCTCGACGTGTTCCTCAAACAACGCAAATCTCCCACAACTCCTTCTCACATCGAGCAGGCGCTCGGCGCGGTGCGTCAGCAATTGCAGGCGCATCCGCCGCACGCCGTACTCGGATTTTCTCACACGGGCGCGCATCCCGATACGACCGAACGCCAACACCAACGCGAAATCGGTCAGCGGTTGCTCGCGTGCGTCATCGCGTTCGTCGAATCGCCGGATGCGCGCGAAACCTTGCTCGACGAAGGACGGCAAATCGCGCGGCAGTACGGCAACGCGCTCACCGCGAGCGGGTTGACCGCCGGCAATGCCGCGCGCGCGACGATCTATTTTCGCCAACTGATTTTGAAAACCGTGCTCGACGTGCACCTGGGTTCGCGCGCCGGCGACGAGGAGGATGCGCGCTTGTTTCAACGCGTCAGCGCGTTCCTCGACGAAATTCTGCTCGCGATTTTGGACGCGTATCCGTGATGGAGCATCGTGCAACCAAATCATTTGGACGCGGATCGCTTCGCGCGCGGATGAACGCGGATTTTTTCTTTTGCGCGAATATCCGTGTTCATCCGCGTACTGAAATTCCTTGATCAATCAGGTAACGTGATGAAACGAGTGGTGATTATCGGTGGTGGAATTACCGGGCTGGCTACCGCGCACGCGTTGCGCGAACGCGGACGCGGCGTGGTGGATTATACCTTGATCGAACGCGCGCCGCGCGTGGGCGGCAAAATCGTTTCGACGCGCGAGGATGGTTTTGTGATCGAAGGCGGTCCCGATTCATTCCTGACCACGAAACCCGCCGCGCTCGAACTGTGTCGCGCCCTGGGTCTGGGCGCGCGATTGATCGGCACGAACGATCCGGCGCGCCGCGTCTTTGTATTGAATCGCGGTCGCCTGCGCCCGATGCCGGACGGCGTGATGCTCATCATCCCGACGCGCGTGATGCCGTTCGTCAAGTCGTCGTTGATTTCGCCGCTCGGCAAACTGCGGATGGGTATGGAACTGTTCATTCCGCCGCGTCGCGGCGAGGGCGATGAAAGTCTCGCGGATTTCGTGCGGCGGCGTCTCGGTGCGGAGGCGCTCGATCGCATCGCCGAGCCGATGATCGCCGGCATTCACATGGCGGACGCCGAATATCTGAGTCTGCAAAGCACGTTCCCGCGTTTTCTCGATATGGAAAAAAAGCACGGCGGTTTGCTGCGCGCGATCATCGCGCAACGACGCGCCAGCGCGCGCGCGCGTCCCACCACGCCCGCCACTCCGATGTTCATGTCGCTGCGCGGTGGGATGCAAGAATTGGTTGATACACTCGTCGCGCGTTTGGACGAACGCACGCTCGTAACGAATCAAAGCGCCGTTCACCTTGCGCGAAACGGTAATTATCAAATCACATTGCGCGATGGCGAAACCTTGCACGCCGATGCGATTGTCCTGGCAACGCCCGCGTATGAAACCGCCAACCTCGTTTCAAATTTCGATCCCGATCTGGCGACTGGCTTGCGCGCGATTCGTTACGTCTCGACCGCGACCGTCTCGCTCGGATTCAAACGCGCCGAGTTGACGCACCCGCTCGACGGATTTGGCTTTGTTGTGCCGCGCAGTGAAAAGCGCAAATTGATCGCGTGCTCGTGGTCGTCCACCAAATTCGATCACCGCGCGCACGCCGAGTACGCGTTGGTGCGCGTCTTTATCGGCGGCGCACACGCGGAACAATTCGCCGAACAGGATGACGCGACGCTAACGGAAATCGCGCGTGCGGAACTCGCCGCGACGATGGGCATCGCCGCGCAACCGGTGGTGACGCGCGTGTATCGTTGGCAAAAATCCAATCCGCAGTACGCGGTAGGACATCAACGCCGGGTGGAACAGATCGAACAACAAGCGGCGCGACACCCAGGTTTGTATCTGGTGGGCAGCGCGTATCGTGGCGTGGGCGTTCCCGATTGCATTCAGGATGGCATACGCGCGGCGGAACAAATTCTCACCGCGTTTGCCGCGTAAAATAATTGAATGGAGAAACGATGACCGTCGTAATCAAACCAACCGAAACACATTCGCATCGCGTCGCGCGCGATTACAGCGACCGACCGATGATCGTTTACTGGGAGATGACGCAGGCGTGTGGCTTGGCGTGCCGCCACTGCCGCGCCGAAGCGATGCCGCTACCGCATCCGCTTCAACTCGACACCGCCGAGAGCAAACACCTGCTTCGTCAGATTGCCGCGTTCGGCGAACCGTTGCCGCATCTCATTCTCACCGGCGGCGACCCGCTCCAACGCACCGACCTGTTTGAGTTGATTGACGAGGCGCGCAACCTGGGTCTTCAAGTTTCGATTACGCCGAGCGCAACCCAAAACGTGACCTACGACATTCTCGCGCGCTTGAAAGAGCACGGCATCGCGAGTCTGGGTCTCTCGCTCGACGGCGCGTCCGCGACAACGCACGACGCGGTGCGCGGCATTCCCGGCTGTTTCGATTGGACGATTCGCGCGGCGCAACTCGCCGCCGAATTCGATTTTCCGATCCAGGTCAACACGCTCGTCGCGCAAGAGACCGCGGACGATTTGCCCGCAACGTACGAATTGCTCAAATCGCTCAAGGTGATGCGATGGAGTTTGTTTTTTCTCATCGCGGTTGGGCGCGGCAAGGTGTTGCAACCGGTATCGCCCGCGCGCGGCGAAGCGTTGATGAACTGGGTGTACGATCTCACACGCGACGCGCCTTTTGCGATCAAGACAACCGAAGCGCCGTCGTACCGGCGCATCGCGTTGAATCGGATGCGCGCCGAAGGTATGACGCCGGAGCAGATTCAACGCACGTCGGTTTATCACGGCTTTGGCATTCGCGATGGACACGGCATCGTGTTCGTCGCGAACTATGGCGATATTTACCCGGCGGGTTTTTTGCCGGCGTTCGCCGGCAACATTCGACGCGATAATTTGGTGGACGTGTATCGCCGCGCGCCGATCTTTCGCGCGTTGCACAACCCCAACGTCTTCGAGGGCAAGTGCGGGTACTGCGAGCATCGCGTCATTTGCGGCGGCTCGCGCGCGCGTGCGTTCGCGTTCACCGGCAACGCGTTGGCTAGCGATCCATTTTGTTCGTATGAACCGTAAGGAGTAGGAGATGAAAAAAATCAGTTTGATATTTCGATCAGGTTCTCTGTCATTGCGAGGGCGGTCTTTGCCCGAAGCAATCCATGACCCCACCCTAGCCATCCCCTTAGTAAGGGGAGGGTTGGGAGGGGTAGATTGCTTCGTCGCTTCGCTCGCAATGACAACTCGCGTTGGTGCGTTTTTTGTGCTGATCATGCTCGCTGGCATCGTCGTTGCGTGCGCCGCCGCGACCCCGCAGAGCAAAACCAGTTCGATGACGACGACCGCGAACGGCGGTACATTCATCCGCGCGATTACATCCGAACCAGCCATCATTGATCCGCAAGGCGCGCCCAATTCCGGTTTGAGCGTCGTGTTGCCGTACTTGTTCGACACGCTCGTCGTGCGCGATCTCGACAATAAAATCTTACCGCACCTCGCGGAGAGTTGGCAGGTCGCGTCCGATGGCAAAGCCATCACGATGAAATTACGCGCAGGCGTTACGTTTCAAGACGGCGCGCCGTTCAACGCGGACGCGGTGCGCTTTACATTCCAACGTTTCAAAGACGCGGGAACGAAATCACCGATCTATGAGAATGTCAAACAAATCGGCGGCATCGAAAGCATGGACGACTTGACGGTGCGTTTCACATTCGCGCAGCCCACCGCGAATTTTTGGAGCACGGTGACGATGCCCTACGCCGGCATCATCAGCCCCGCCTCGGCGCGCAAGGTTGCCGAAACCGGCAAGGGCTACCTGGTTGGCACGGGTGCGTTCGCGCTTGCCGAGTGGCGCGCGGGGCAATCGCTGACGCTCAAACGCAATCCGGCGTACGCGTGGGGCGCCGCCGTCACGCAAAATCGCGCCGCGCCGTACCTCGATACGGTCGTGTTGAAAGTGATTCCTGATGCGACGACGCAACTCGCCGCGCTCCAAGCCGGTGAAGTGGACGCGATCTTCATCAATCAGCCGGAACATCGTTTGAAATTACAGAACGACGCGTCCGTGCATTTGCAAGAGACCGTGTTGAACAGTCTCATCTTCCTGGGATTCAATACGAGCAAGCCACCCTTCGACGATGCGCGCGTGCGCCGCGCGCTCTCGCACGCGATCAACAAAGAGGAAATCGTCAGCGTTGCGCTCGGCGGACTGGGCAAGGTCGCGTACGCGCCGCTCGCGCCAACCATACCTGGGTTTGATCCGCAGTTGAAACAGTACGAATTGCAGTACGATGCAAAACAAGCGCAGACATTGTTGTCGCAAGCCGGTTTCGTCAAAGCAAGCGATGGAACCTGGACGCGCAACGGTCAGTCGCTCAAAGGCGTTCTACTCACGTCGAACCGCGCGCCGAACGATTCCATTGCGACGTTGCTTCAGAGTCAACTCAAAGCGATTGGCGTCGGCGTCGAGATTCGACAACTCGATAGCAAAGCGGTGATGACCGCGTCGAACGAAGGGCAATTCGATTTTCTGTTGTGGCGGTACGATTGGAACGACGCAGATGCGCTGAACATTTTCCTGGGTTCGGATCGCATCGGCAGTACGAATCGCGTCGGCTATCGCAACGCGCAAGTGGATGCATTGTTCGCTCAAGCCGCGCACGAGCTGACCGAAGCCAAACGGTGGAGCATTTATTTTGAGGCGCAAAAAATGATCATGCAAGACGCGCCGTGGCAACCACTTTATGCGCCGCTGGATGTGATGGTGTTGAGCAATCGCGTCGAAGGCGTCAAGATCGGTTACATGGGACGAATGTTGTTAAACGACGCGCAGGTAGTCAAACAATGACGCGGCATTTGGCGCGACGATTGGCGAGCACGTTCGTGACGCTCGTCGTCGTCAGTCTCGTCACGTTCTGGGCGCTCGATGCGACGCCAGGCGACGCCGCGAGCGCGCTCGTCGGCGAGAACGCGTCGCGCGCGCAATTGCAAGCCGTGCGCGCCGAGCTGGGTCTCGACCAATCATTGTTCACGCGCTATGCCACGTTTGCGACCCAGGTGTTTACGCGCGGCGACCTGGGTCGCTCGCTCGTCAGTCGGCGCGCGGTCGGCGCACTCGTGTTGGAACGTTTGCCGTACACGCTCATACTCGCGTTCACCGCGACGTTCCTCGCCATCATCCTTGGCATGACGATGGGCACGCTCGCGGCGATGCGGGGCGGGTCGTGGCTCGATACCGGGCTGATGAGCGGCGCGGCATTCATGCTCGCCGTGCCGACGTTTTGGAGCGCATTGATGCTGATGTTGTTGTTCTCGCTCAAACTGCGTTGGCTTCCCGTCGTCGGCGCGGAAACGCCCTGGCATTTGGTTTTGCCCGCGACGACACTCGCGTTGCCCACCGGCGCGGTGATTGCGCGACTCGTGCGCGTGAGTTTGCTCGATGTGCTGGGCGCGGATTTCGTTCGCACCGCGCACGCCAAAGGCATCGCCCCGCGCGACGTGCTGACGCGCCACACACTGCGAAACAGTTTGATTCCGGTCGTCACGGTCGTCGGCTTGCACCTGGGTCATTTGCTTGGCGGCGCGTTCATCGTCGAAACGATTTTCGCGTTGCCGGGTCTCGGACGCTTGACGGTGCAAGCCATCTTTGATCGCGATGCGCCGGTCGTGCTCGGCGCGACGCTGACCGTCGCCGCGATTTATCTCGCGATCAATTTGCTCGTTGACCTCGCGCAGGGTTGGCTCGACCCGCAAGTCGCGCACGCGGCGGTGTGACGATGGCGATCACGTTTACAACGCGACGCGTGAATGTTCACACGCGACCCAGGATTCACGACGACGCCGCGAGCAAACCCCGCCCGCGTCACGCCACGCCGAGTTTGTGGATCGGCGGCGCGATTCTCGCGCTGTGGATTCTCGCGGCGACACTCGCGCCAATCATCGCGCCGTACGCGCCGGACAAGGTTCTCGCCGGCGCAAAACTGAGCGCGCCGAGTGCGGCGCATCTCTTCGGTACCGATGCGCTCGGTCGCGATGTGTTCACCCGCGTACTGTTCGGCGCGCAGATCGCGGTTGGCATCGCGACGATAGGCGTGGCGATCAGCGCGTTCATCGGCATCGCACTGGGACTGGTCGCCGGTTATCGCGGCGGCTGGACTGACCAAATCATTTCGCGCGCGCTGGATGTATGGCTCGCCTTTCCTGGGTTGCTTCTCGCGTTGGTCATCGTCGCGCGCCTGGGACCATCGCTCGAAAATTGCGTGCTCGCGTTGGGGATCGTCGGCGTGCCGGGGTTTTATCGCGTGACGCGCGGCGCAACGATGTGCGCGCGGCGCATGTTGTATGTACAAGCCGCCGAAGCGGTCGGCGTGCCAGAGCGGCGCATCCTCGTGCGCCACATCTTGCCGAATCTCGCGTCGCCGCTCATCGTGATGGCGACCTTGCGCGCTAGCGTGCTTGTCTTGTCCGCCGGCGCGCTGAGTTTCGTCGGGCTGGGCGCGCAGCTGCCCACGCCCGAGTGGGGCACGTTGCTCGCGTCGGGTCGCGATTACTTGGAGACCGCGCCCTGGCTTGCGATTTTTCCGGGCGCGAGCATCACGCTCGCCGCGGCGGGACTGAATCTCTTCGGCGACGGCTTGCGCGATTGGCTCGACCCGCGCCTGAGAATCAATGCTAACCACAGATAAACACAGATTATTTCTGCCTGATGGAAAAATCGCGCCACAAATTACACGACGCGATTTTTTGTTTCGGCGAAAAATCGCGTGGTTGACTTGAGCGACAAGGTTGGTATACTTACAGTCACGAGGTGAACCGTGATTAACGAGACGCTCGAACTTTTGGAAAAGCCACGCGCGGACGAAGTGTATATGCTCGCCGGTTGGCGGCAGTGGGCGGATGCTGGCTCGGTGTCGTCGGCGTTGCCGAACTATTTGATCGAACAGACCGGCGCGCGCAAAATCGGCAGAATTCTCCCCGAGTCGTTTTACTTGTTTCAGGTTCCCGGCACGCAAGATTTTTTGCGTCCGGAAATCAAACTTGCCGACGGCTATCGCAAAGAGTTGCAGCGGCACGAGAACCAAATTTTCTATTCGGGCAGCGCGCACAAAGGGTTGGTGATTTTTACCGGCGAGGAACCGCACCTGAACGCGGAACGCTACGCCGACGTGTTCTTTACGATTGCGCGCGAGTTGCGCGCGCGGCGCGTGATCAGTTTTGGCGGCGTATATGCCGGCGTGCCGTACGACAAGGATCGTCAGGTCTCGTGCACGTACAGTTTGCCGCGCTTGAAAGACGAGTTGAAAGAATACGCGGTGCGCTTTTCGAATTACGAAGGCGGCGTCAGCATCGGCTCGTACTTGGTGGATCGCGCCGAGCAACTCGAACTCGAATATATTTCGATGTACGCGTTCGTGCCGATGTACGATCTCTCGCAACTTTCGCCGATGCTCAAAGGGTTGTCGGTCGAGCAGGATTGGAAGGCGTGGTACGACATTATGCGGCGCGTGGATTACATGTGCAAACTGGGTCTCGACCTGAGCAATCTCGAAACGAAAAGCCGCGAACTCGTGCGCTCGGTCGGCGAGCAGATTGACACGCTGGAAAACAAAATGCCGGACGCGAACGTCCGGGAGTTTTTACGCAAAGCCGCCGAGGAATTCGAGGAACTTTCGTTTATGCCGCTCGACGATGTGTGGCAGACCGGGCTGGACGATTTGTTCAAGGATTCGTAGACGACCGATTGCCGGACGCAATACTCAGTCTGTCATTTCGAGCGGAGCGAGAAATCTTTTTCCTGTGTGAACAGAGATTTCTCCTCGCAAACGCTTCGCGGCTCGTCGAAATGACAAAGACAAAACCCTTTCTCACATCCTTCTCTGCTTGACGAGCGTCAGCACATTGCCGCGCGCGGTGCTGGGTTCGTACTGCACGTCGTCCATCAACTGGCGAATCAAATACCAGCCCAATCCGCCGATCTTGCGCGCTTGCCAGTCCGCGCGGAGATCGGGGGCGGGAATCTGGGTCGGGTCGAACGGCGGCGCGTGATCGGTGATCGTCACGACGATGCGCGTCGCGCTCGCATCGAGTTCCAATTCGATCATCCCAGGTCGCGCGCGATAACCGTGCTCGACGATGTTCGTGCACGCTTCTTCGACCGCGAGTTTGAACGCGAAAGCCAGGTCGTCGTCCGCGTCCGCCGCCGCGCACGCCGCTTCGACGAACTCGTGCAAGCGCGGCACGCATTCGACCGTCGCGTCCGGAATGGCGATGCGTTGATGTGTGACAGGCACGCGCTTGGCAATCACAACCGTGATGTCGTCGAAGGGCGCGGCGCTCCCGATAAATTCGCCGAGCGCGCGCTTGAGCGCGTCGAGCAGCGCGGCGGGCGACGCGTCCGCATGTTCGAGCATCCACGCGCGCAAGCGTTCCTCGCCGAATTGCTCGCCCGACGCGTCGTTCGCCTCGGTCACGCCGTCGGTGTAAAACAAAATCATGTCGCCGAGTTCGAGCGCGACGTTCGCTTGCGCGAATTCCATCCCCTCGTTAAAACCCAGCATCACCCCGGTGCGCGGCAATTCGATCAATTCACGCGTCGCCGCGCGCAACACCAGCGGCGGGTTGTGTCCCGCGTTGACGTACGTGATTTCCTTTTTCAGCGGATCGAGTTGCGCGTAAAACAGCGTCACGAACATTCCGCCGGTCGAATCGGCGCAGAGCAAACGATTCGCGCGCGTCAGTCCGTCTGCTGGCGATTCGGCGGCGAGCGTGCTCGCGCGCACGGTGCTGCGCGTCAACGCCATAAACAGCGCGGCGTGCATCCCTTTGTCGGACACGTCGGCGATGACGATGCTTTGCCCGGCAGGCACGGGAAAGAAATCGTAGAAATCGCCGCTGACCTCGCGCGCCGGTTGCCAGTACGCGGCGAAATCCCAGCCCGGCACAATGGGCGTTTCGCGCGGGATCAAACTTGCCTGCACGTCGTACGCGAGTTGCAGTTCGCGTTGGAAGCGTTCCTTTTCGAGTTCGGCGTGATGCAGCGACACGTTCTCCAGCGCGATCGCGGCTTGACCGGCGAGCGCCATCAATAATTTTTCATCGCTCGCGGAAAAGATCGGTTCGCCCGCGCCGCGTCCCAGCACAATACCGCCAAGCACGCGTTCCTGGGTCTTGAGCGGCGTCCACAAAATCGCGCCGAATTCCGGTACGTGGGTGTCGCTGATAATCGCGGCGTGGTCGGTTCCGATCACCTCGCGCGCGGCTTGGCGCAGCGCGACTGCTTGCGCGTCCGAACCAAAAGATGCCTTGACCTCTTCGCCGATGAGCACGATGCCGGTCGAGGAATGAATCACGCGTTTGGATTCTTCGAGCACGAGGCGCGGAATCGCGTCCGCGTCGTGCGACAAACCAATCGTCTCACTAACGCGATACATCAAGTTGATTTCGCGATAACGTTCGAGCGCCTCGTTCGCAACCTCGCGCTTTTCGAGCGCCTGCGCGAGCAACACTATAAGTGTTTGGTGTAACGCGCGTTCCGCGTTAGTCGTATCGCCAGCAACAGCAAGCGCGCCGAGCGCGACGCCATTCGCGTTCAACGGATACACGCGATACGCATCGCGTTCGTCCAGATCAATGTGATCGTGCAACCAGGTCGAGGCACGCGCAAAGAGTTTGCCGTCGGGGAGCGCAAGCGCGCAGGGCAGCGCGAACGCGGACAGCAAGGCGTCAACGTCGCGTCGCGTGATCAGACGCGGCAGAGTGGGTTGAGCCGTAGTGGTCATTCAACTTCGAGGTCAGACTTGGGCGTCCAGTCCCAGCACGTGTTGGGCTTGGGCGAGCAACTCGTCTGGATCGAACGGCTTGGTAATGTACACATCCGCGCCCACTTGATCGCCGCGCTGGCGGTCGAACTCCTGACCCTTGGCGGTCAGCAACACGATAAAGACATCGGTCATCCCCAGTTCGCGCTTGACCTGACGGCACACGTCAAAGCCATTCATGCGCGGCATCATCACATCGAGAAAAACGAGGCGCGGCTTTTCGCGCTTGATCAGCTCGAGCGCGTCCGCGCCATTGTCTGCCGTTGTGATTTCGATGCCGTGATCTTGCAAATCTTCGAGCGTCTGCTCGATCAACAAACGAATATGCGCCTCATCATCCACGATGAGAATTTTTTGATTCACGTCTCTCCTTCAGCACCTTCGTCAGAATCCAGGTTTCTCCGAGAAACCTGGATTCTTTTTTTCTCGGAGCGAAAGGTTTCGCGATTCACTATCTGCCATCTGCTATTCGCCATTCGCCATCCGCAATCACTGGAATAACAAAAAGAAAACTTTTTCGAGTCCCTTTTCAAACCGCAACGTCTTGACGAGGTTGTGTTTTTCGGAAAGCACCGACCGCGCGATGACCATGTCGGGT
The DNA here is from genome assembly GCA_016219275.1 of Chloroflexota bacterium. Classification (NCBI taxonomy): domain Bacteria; kingdom Bacillati; phylum Chloroflexota; species Chloroflexota bacterium. Next base: position 54,391 of record JACRBM010000088.1, on the reverse strand, counting down.
TGATCCGCGACCGCTTTCGCGATGCCTTCTTCGCCGTTGAGCGCGGCGACGACGGTGTACCCCTGGGAGGTGAGCGCGTCGGTCAAGACTTGAATCGTCGCGGCGTCTTCATCCACGACGAGCACTTTTTTCTTCGAGACGCGTTGCGCGAGTAACGCGCCGATTTCGCCGAGCAGGATCTTGATGTCCATCGGTTTGGTGAAATACCGATCCACGCCTAACCGATAGCCGCGTTCGGGATCGTGTAAAATCGAAAGCATCACGATTGGAATGTTGAACGTTTGCGGGTCGTTCCGCAAAACCGCCGCCACGTCAAACCCGCTCAACTCCGGCATCATCACATCGAGCACGATCAAGTCCGGGCGTTCGCGCTTGACCTGCGCCAACGCTTCGCGTCCATCGCGCGCTTCGCACACGCGATAGCCCGCGCCTTCGAGTTCTTGCCGCAACAATTCGCGAATGCTCTTGTCGTCGTCCACGACGAGGACGTTGCGTTGCCCGTTGTTCTCGACGCTCGTCGCGCTTTCGATGTGTGCGCGGAGTTGCGCGACGAGTAAATCCATGTTGAGCATCGTCGTCACAAATGGCTCGACCGGCGGCATCTCTGGTACTTGCGCGGGAATCGGCAAGGTGAACGAAAAAGTGCTCCCCTTGCCCAGTTCACTCTCGACCCAGATGCGTCCGCCGTGATGCTCGACGATTTGTTTGCAAATCGGCAAGCCCAAACCGGTGCCCATCGGCTTGTTCGTCAACGTGTCGCCGACCTGGACGAATTGCTCGAACACCTTGCCGTGATCTTTGGGGTCAATGCCAATGCCGCTGTCCGTCACGCTGACGACGACGTTATCACCCTCGCGTTGCGCGCGGCATGTTACCGTTCCGCGTTCGGTGAACTTGACCGCGTTCGAAATGAGATTGATGACGACCTGGATCAAGCGGTCACGGTCGCCGCTCACCGCCGGCAAATCCGCTTCAATCTGGGCGACCAGCTGCACCGGCTTGATCTCGAAGAGGGATGCCGTCGCCGTCGTCGCGCGTTCGACCACGTCTTTGATCGCGACCGATTGCATGTGCCATTCGATTTTGCCGGCTTCGATCTTGGCAAGGTCGAGCACGTTGTTGATGAGCGCGGTCAGGCGCTCGCCCTCCGATAAAATGATGCCGAGATTTTCGCGCACTTGCGTAATCGCGCGGTCGGTCTTGCGGTCGTCCATGGGCACGCGCGGAAAGATGCTTTCGTCCAAGCGTTTTTGGATGATGCGCGCGAAACCAAGCACCGACGTGAGCGGCGTGCGGAGTTCGTGACTCACGTTCGCCAGAAACGCGCCCTTGGATTCGTTCGCGGCTTCGGCAACGTCCTTGGCTTGCTGCAACTCGATCATCACGCGTTTGCGTTCGGTAATATCGCGCATCAACGCGATGTACAAATGCTGATTGCCATAGTGCGCTTCGGTCACCGCGAGGTCGAGCGGAAAGGACGAACCATCTTGACGCGTGCCCGTCGTCTCGCGGCGATTGCGCCCCATGCGAAAACCCTGGCTGAGTGACGCGAACATTTCGTCATTGGCGGCGGGTACGAGCAGATTCACTTTTTTGCCGATGACCTGGGATGCGGTGTACCCGAAGATCGTTTCGGCGGCGGGATTGAACGAAACGAGCGCGCCGGTTTCATCGGTCGTGATGATACCGTCCGGCGCGCTGTCCACAATCGCTTGGCGATACTGGGACGCGGACACGAGCGCGGACGCGATGTGGTTGAACGCGGCGACGATGCGCCCCAGTTCATCGCGCGTGTCGAGGTTGACCGTCTCGTCCAGTTCGCCGCTCGCCATGCGGCGCGACGCCGCGTCGAGACTCGACACGGTGCGCATCACCGCGAGATAAAAGCCGACCCAGAGGTACGCGACAAGCGCGAGCATCGCCGCCGTGAGCGCGAGCGCGAGCGTGCGTTGTTGACTCAGCGTGTCAATGCGACTCTGGAGCAAACCATCCAATTCGGTAATGCCCGCGCTCCAAAAACGCGCGCCGACATTCAGCGCGACCAACCCGGCGTTGCGATATTCGTCCGAAGGGGTTGCGCCGGAATTTTGCAAACTCCAAATGCGCCCGACGGAATTGACAAAGCGATTCGTCGCATCCACCGTGTCCTGCAACGATTTCTCCATCGCCGGGCGGAGCGTGGGCGACGGCGATTGTTGGAACGCGGTTTGCAACGCGTTGCGCATCGCCGACGTGTTCGATTGCAACAATCCGCTCAAGGTCGAAGTGCGCGCGAGTCCGGCGGCTGACCCTTCCTGCGCCATCGTCGGAATATCGAGTGCGATGAGTTGCGAGATCAGGTCTTGACCTTCCGGCAGTTTGACGATCACCGCGTCAATCACATAGTGGCTGTCGAGCATAGGATCGAAAGCGAGGTTGGACGTGTTGACGACGCTCGTCATCAGCGCGCGCGTGTCGCCAATCAAGCGGTACATCAAATCATCGCCGCCGGTTTGCGGACTGATCTCGCGCGCGCGAATCGCTTGCAGATCGGCGAGGACGGCGTGGAACTTGTCCGCCGTGTCGAGGTCGGCGCTGTACAACGCTTCGACCTGGCTCAACGCGTCCAAGTTCTGATCAATCTCGGCGCGCACGCGTTCCAATTCAGCGCGGGAGGTTTTGCCGTTGAGGAAATCTTGTTCGCGGACCGCGCCTTGCAACGCGCTGAGATACATCGCTTGCGCGGCGCGCAAGTACAGCGCGCCGCGTTGCTCTTTTTGCGCGAACTCGATATTCGCGTTGACCTGGCGAATGAACAGGACGAGCGCCAGCGCGAGCGGCAAAGCAAAAAGCAAACTGATCAGCGCAAATTTTTGTGGGAATGCCAAGCGATTCATCAAGCCAATCGCCGGGCGGAAGAGGAGACGCGCCGGGGACATGGGAGGGGTTGCCGGTGCGCTCATCGTCACCATGCCACGCGTGAATACTGACGAAACCCGTTTCCGCGTAGCGAGCGGGTTTCCGATGAGCGACCGAACCAGACGCCTGTTCGTCGAATCAAATTATCTGTCATCGCGGACCACCAGCAGTCCCATTCATCAATCAAGTGTCGCACAATCTATAGCCAAACCGGGTGAATGTCAATGGGGGGCAAAATTACGGCGGGCAAAGCGTGAATGGTTTTTCAAACACCTTGCCGTTGGGTTGAGTGAAAAAGACCGGCTTGTTCTCTTGCTCGTCAATGTACGCGACTCGCGCGAAAAAATATTCGCACGGACCGCCCACACCTAATTTCCAACCGACCGTTGTTTTTTGTTCCGAAACGCCTTGGGGAATATTCGTGTTCGTGCGCGGCGTTTCGCCGGTGGAACGATTCGGCGTTTCCGAACGATAGATGTAGACGATCCAGCGTTTGTTCTGTACGACGTTTGTGTTGTTGATGAACGTCGGATAGAATTCCAAATCCGTGCCGCGCACCGGCGGATCGGGCGCGATGCGCAAGTTGTTCACGAACAGACCGGCTTGCGCCGGCGGGGGCGTGATCGTCGGCGCGCGCGTGGACGCGCGGGTCGCGGTTGCCACGACGCCGGCGCGCGTAGGCGATGCGGCGATGGGCGCAGTCGGTAAAAGCGTAGGGGTGGGCGCGAGCGTGGCGGGCGGCTCCGGTGTCGGCGGAAGCGTGGGCGGCGCAGTTGGAGACGGGCGCGATGTCGGCGTGGGTGGAACCGGGGTGGGCGTCGCCGCGCACGCGGCGAGCGCGGAGGTTATGAGGATCAGACCACCCACCATCCAAATTGATTTGAACATCACATTCTCTCCTTGCGGTTCAAACGCCTCCATTCATCAGAGGCGTGCGTCATTATAACATTTTTTGTCGCGCATGGTCAAACGAAAAAAACAAAATCGGCGGAGAGCGATTTTCCCTCCGCCGATTTTTCCGACTTAGCGTCCGCCGAACGTGATGGTTTGCGCGACCGTGCGAAACAGAATCCACAGATCGAACCAGAGCGATTGATGCTTGATGTAATAGAGATCGTATTCAACGCGTGTCTGCGCGTCCTCGATGCTGTCCACGTAGCCCGCATTCACGAGCGCCCAGCCCGCCATGCCGGGTTTGACCGCGTGCCGCAAACGATAAAACGGAATCTTTTTTTCCAACTGCGCGACGAATTCCGGACGTTCGGGACGCGGACCGACCGCGCTCATCTCGCCGCGCAAAATGTTCCAAAATTGCGGAAACTCGTCCACGTGCGTTTTGCGTAAAAGTTTTCCCACGCGTGTCACGCGCGGATCGTTTTTGGTCGCCCACACCGCGCCGTTCTGCTCCGCATCCACGCGCATCGTACGAATTTTGCGAACGCGAAACACGCGTCCGCCCTGTCCCACGCGTTCTTGCATGTAAAACAACGGACCCGGCGAATCGAACCCTACCGCGAGCGCGATGAACGGCAACGCGATGCCGAACAGCAGCGATCCCAGCGTCGCCGCCGCGAGGTCGAACGCGCGTTTGACGAGCGGTTGAATACTGCGCGTCGCGGCGTGACCGAGCGGCAAGGCGACGTACCAACTATCGCCGATGTAATCCACCGGCACGCGCCCGGTCAGTCGCTCGTACAACACGGGCATCGGAACAATTTCGACCGCGCGTTCCTGCGCGTCGAGCAACGCGCGAAACGTTTCGTCCGATACATCGCGCGTGATGGCGAGCACGACTTCGTGCGCGTCGTGCTCGGCGATCAACCGCGTCAGATCGCGTGACGCGCCGAGCACGCGCAGATCGGATTGCGCGCTGACCGGTTTGCCGAGTTTGGCTGGGTCGTCGTCCAGAAATCCGACGATCCAATAATGCGGTCGCGCGTGTTCCCGCATCGCGCGCGCGATGGTTTGCCCGGCGTTGCCCGCGCCGATGATCAACGCATTGCGCCGGAACGCGCCGCGCCACGCAATCCGCAAATACACCGCGCGCCACACCGCGAGCAAACCCGCCGCGAGGACGCCATGATACAACACGATCCCGCGCGGCAATTCCGTCGGCGACGAAAAAAAGACGACGAGATACACGACGACGACGAGGACGAGCGATCGGCTCAACGCACGCGCGGTCGCGCTAAACTCGGCGGCAAGACGCAGATCGTACATGCCCGTGGCGAACGCCGCGCCCAGCCACAGCACCGATAGCGCGACGAACCAGTAGAATTGCGTGGTGACGAGCGTGACCCAGCTTATTTCGCCGCGCACCGACCAAATCGCGAACGCCAACGCGACGGCGACATTCACCAGCATCAAATCAACCGCGACCAAAATTGTGCGACGTTCTTCCATTTCGAATTAACTCAGCCCAACCCTGCAAAGGCGCTTCGAAACCTTCGCAAGGTCGAACCGCCACTCCATTTCACTGATCCACTTGTGCCGATGACCGGCGCGCGGCAAGCACGCCGACAAACATGCCCGCGCCTGCCGCGTACGCGATGAGCAACAAGGTCACCGGCGCGACGAGCGCGACGCGCGGCTCGCGAGTCCAACAATATCGCGCAAAGGGCAAGGTCGTCGCGAAAAAAATCGCGAGCAACGCGAACGCCATCCACGCGAGCGGCTGCCACACGAATGCGCCCAATATGACCGGCGGCAACGCGAGCGCGAGCAAGGGTTGAAACTTTTGCCACGTCGGCGTGCGTTGATCGCGTGCGGCTTTGCGCGGCATCCGCGCGTACACGGTCGCGCGTCCTATCGCGTAGTGAAACTTGCGCCGCAAGAATTCGCCCAGCGCGGTCGGGTGCGTGTGATAAACGACCGCGTCGCGCACGAGCACCATGCGACAACCGTGCTCGGCAAGACGAAACGACAACTCGGTATCCTCGGCTTCTTTCAAGGTCGTATCGAATCCGCCGCGCGCGAGCAACACCGCGCGGCGATATGCCGCGGTCGAACTGTCCACGAAATCAATCACGCCGTGCGCCGTCATGCGGTCGTAGCGAAAATCGTACTCGAGTTGCGTCAAGCGCGCCCAGAGATTCGTCTGCCGCGATTTCTTTTCGCCGCTCGCGCCGGCAATCGTCGCGTCCGCGAACGGTCGCGCCATCGCGGCGAGCCAGCCCGCATCGGGAACCGAATCCGCGTCAATGAACACGACGATCTCGCCGCGCGCGTTCTGCGCGCCGGCGTTGCGCGCCGCGCCGGCGCCCGCGTTCGCCTGCGCGATCACGCGCACGCCGCGCGACTCGGCGACCGCGCGCGTCGCGTCGGTCGAGCCGTCATCCACAACGATCACTTCGTACGCGTCGCGCGGCAACGTTTGCGCGTGCAACGCGTCGAGACACGCGCCCAGCGTTGGCGCGACGTTGAACGCCGGGACGACAACGCTGATCACGACGCGCCTCCGGCGACGACGCGTCGAAAACTCAACCCTTGATGCCACATCAACGCGATGCCGGCGAGCGTCATCGGCGCGTAGGTGACGAGATAGAGCAAGATGCCGTAGGTCAAGCCCAGCCCTTTGTCCACGCCGAAGAGCGACAGACCCAGGATGCACAATGCCTGGAACACGCCGACCTTGCCCGGCGACGAAGGCACGAGACCGCCAACTTGCAACACCGCCAGCAAAAGAAACGCGCTGATGAACGGCAAATCCAAATTCATCGCGAGCAACACGATATAGTTGATGAGGACGCCGAGCGACCACAGCGTCACGGAAAGCGCGTGAAGTCCGAGATGCAGGTTCCAGTGTTTGAACACATCAAGCGAACTGAGCGCGACCTCCGCGTGCGTATCGAGCGATTGGCGAAACCACGGCAATTTGATTCCACCGAGCAAGCGAACGATCCGTTCGCGCACAAGCATGAGCACGAATGCGCCGACGAACAGTGCGACGCTCATGATCATCAATCCTTCGCGCGGACTTTCGAGCCAATCGGGCAGCGTCATAAACGGCGGCAGGATGAGCATGAGCGCAAGCAACATCGTCCCGTCGAATATTTTCTCGATCCCAATCGTCGCGAGCGATTGCGCCTTGCTGCGTTTTTCGATTTCGTCGGCGAGGACGATGCGGACGAGTTCGCCGATGCGCCACGGCGATACGATGTTGATCATCTGGCTGACGATAATGATTTCGGTCATTTGGCGCACGCGCAAACCGCGTTGTTGCGGATAATAGAGCAAAATCCAGCGGATCGCGCGCAAGAACGATTGCGCGAACAGCGCGAGCATCGCGAGCGCGACCCAACCCAGGTTCACGCGCGCCAACGTCTCCGCGACTTGTTCCAGCGGCACATCGCGGAGCGCCAAATACAAAAACAGCGCGCTCACTAACGTACCGAGCGCGATGCGAAACCAATTCGTCTTCCACACCGGCGTTTGTGTCACGTTCGTTCATCCATCACGCGCTGGCGGTCGAGCGCCGCGACGAGCGCGAGAAAAATCCACATCAACACACCTGGCTTGGTGCCGAGCATGAACGCATCCGTCAAGCCAAAGACTTGATGCGCGAGCATCCCCGCCGACACTCCGACAATCAGCGCGCGCGCTTCCGGCAACGCGCGATAGGCGCGCCATGCGAGAATGACGAACAGTGTCATCAACGCGGTGTACGCGATCAACCCAGGAATACCCAAATCCACGGCAACCTGCAAAAAATTATTGTGCGCGTGCGCGACGACTTCGTCCGGCGCGGCGATGAAAAACGGATAGAGCGCGTGCGCGAGGTCGTTGTACGTGCCGATGCCGATCCCGGTGTACGGAAAATCCTGCACCATCATCACGCCGCGCGACCACACTTCGAGCCGGCTCGCGAATGTTCCCGCCCCCGCGTCCATTCGCAAGATGAACGCGAGCAGCGCGTCGCCATAGCCCAGCGCGAACAGCACGCCGAGCGCGAGCGCGCCCGCGACGATGAGCCACGCAAAGCGTCGCTCGCGCCAAATCGCAATGGCGAGCAAACCGACCGCCGTGCCTAGCATCCCGCCGCGTGATTGCGTCAGCGCGAGCGCGACAAGCGACAAGACGAGCGCAACGAGAACAACAGTGTTCAGTGTCCAGTATTCCGTGTTCAGTCTCTTCTTATCTGAATACTGAACACTGAATACTGAATACTGCACTCTGAACACTGAATACTGGCTAGCGAGCGCCGCGAGAAATGGAATCGTCAACGCGAGCGTGCCGCCGACGCCGTTGCGTGCGAACCCGCCGGCAATCGAACGCGGAATCCCTTGAATGAAGCGCGGCAATCGGTCGTACAGCCAGGTCGCCGAAACGATCTTGTTTTGCGCCCAATCCGTGCCGATGATTCCCGCGAGCGCAATCGCGGCAAACACAACCACCAGCCAGAACATCGTATTGTTCAAATCGTCGCGCGTAGCAACTTGATTGACGAGCGCATAAAAAAACAGCGCGCTCAACACCACGCCGTATACTTTCGGCACGCTGAGTGACCAGTTCGTCGAGACCGCGAGACTGACCGGCAACAGCGCGAGCAGGATCACGATGGGCAAATCGAAAGGTGTGCGCCGAATTCCTTGCGTCGTCACGCGCGCGATCCAGATAAGCGCGATCACGATCCACGCGACGAGTGGCGTCCGGTCGGAAATCACAAAGTAGAAATAAATCGCCGCGAGCAAAACAAATTCGAGGCGGAGCAGTCCGCGCGCGCCGCGCTCGATCATCGCCACGTTTCTCTCTGCCGAATCCATTCGACCGCGCGGGGCAAATCCGCGACGACCACGTAATCGTTCCGCGCGCACGCCTGCATTTGGCTGTGGTGCTCGCCGCCGCGCCCGGTCAACACGAGAATGCCCTGCGCGCCAATCGCGCGCGCCGCGTCCACGTCCGCCTGCGCGTCGCCGATGACGTACGAGCGCGTCGTGTCAATGCCCAGCGCGCGCGCTGCGTCGCGATACATTCCCGTTTCAGGTTTGCGACACGCGCACGCGTCTTCGGGACGATGCGGACAAAAATAAATCGCGTCCACGCGTCCGCCGGCGCGCGCAATCGCCGTGGACATCCGCGCGTGAATGTCGCGCACGACCACTTCGCTCGTCATGCCGCGCGCGATTGCGGCTTGGTTCGTCGTCACGATGATCACGAATTCGCTCGCGGCAAGGTCGCGCAACGCTTCAAGCGCGCCGGGGAGAAACACAAATTCGTCCCAGGATTTGACGTGATCGGCGCGGTTGACGTTGATCACGCCATCGCGGTCGAGAAAGATCGCGCGGCGGGTGGTCACGCCTTCACCTCGCGCGTGATGAGAATGCCAAATACGATACCGCCAGTGATCGCGATGGCGAGACCCAGGAATGCCGACCGCTGAATTACGACGACGGCGAGCAGCACGGCGAAGAAAAACCACGCGAGATTGCGAATTGCAAATTGCAAATTGCGAATTTTGTTCGTCATTCGTCAGCGTTTCGTTTTCGGTCGTACACCCTGGAACAGGCGCAAGACCGTTTGCAGGAGAATTTGCGCGTCGAGCCAGATCGTCCAGTTGCGAATGTAGTAAAGGTCGAGCCGAATCTCGGCTTCGAACGAGTCTATGGTATCGCCGGCGACGACCCAGGGTCCGGTGATGCCGGGCTTGACGCTCGCCAGCGTGGGCAACCATTCTTGATATTTCAGCACGCTCGTGCGCGGCACCGGGCGCGGACCGACCATGCTCATTTCGCCGCGCAATACGTTGAAAAATTGCGGCAGTTTGTCGAGACCGAGCCGGTAAATCAGATGACCGAATGCGTGATCTTGATCCGACTGGAGATGGCGCGTCCGAAATTTCCAGGTGACAAATTGTTTCTCGCGCAGACCCAGCACCGGGTACGGATCGAACACGCGCCCCGGCGAAACGATTTTCACGAGCGCCGCGATCAACAGAATGAACGGCGAAGCAAGCATCGCGAAGAACAAGCCGAGTGAATAATCGAGCAGATACTTGAGCGCCGCATCCAAACCGGTGATGCGGTTCTTTTCGAGCGCGAGGAGCGGGACGAAACCATCCTGGGTCAGTCGTACGCCGGTCGCCATGATCTCGTAAAAGCCGGGCGAGAGTTTGATTTCGAGTCCGTCGAGCGTCGAGATGCTTTGCGTGATGATCTCGGCGAAACTTTCCCAGGCAATCGCGCCTTGCACGACAATCGCTTGCGTTGCGCCGGTTTCGCGCGCCACGCGCGCCAACGCGCTGGCGCGGTCGAGCACGCGCAAATCGCCAAGCACGCGCATCTCGCGCGGCAGAAAATCGTCGAGAAAGCCGACGACCTGAATGCCGGACGCCGTCGCCGGGGTCAATTGTTGCGCGATGGCAATCGCGTGTTCGTTCGCGCCGACGATGAGCGCGCGCGCGACAAATTGCCCGCGCGCGCGCGCGACGCGCACCAAACGCCGAATCGTAAAACGCGTCGCACTGACCAGGAACGTGACGAAGAGCCAGGACAGCACCAGCCAACTGCGCGAAATGCTGAGGTTCGGCACAGAGTAACTGAGCACGACGAGCGCGAGCACGCCCATCGCCGAACTCGCCGCGACTTTGCCATACTCCTGCAACCCCGCGAGCAAATAGCGCCGATCGTACAAACGATTGAACGCAAAGAGCGCGAGCCACAAGGGCACGGCGAACGGAATGATCACCGCGTACCGTTCGGCAATCGGATCGAGCCGCTCGATAAAGGGCAAGAGCCAATCGAAATTGTAGCGCACAAAAAACGCGGCGTTCAACGCGACAAAGATCGCGAGCGCATCGCCGATCAACCACAAAGCAATGAGATAAAGATATTCGTTACGCCGCATACGCGCTTTCCGGAATTCGCAATCCCGCGTTGACCAAGACGCGCGCGCCTTCGCTGTCGAAACGGAAATCCATCCGCTTAAGTCCTTTGGCTTCGAGAGCTTGCGTGACGGCGGGTTGCTGTTCGGGTTCGCAGTAGATCATCAAAAAGCCGCCGCCGCCTGCGCCGGTGACCTTGCCGCCCAGCGCGCCGTTTTCAAGCGCGAGGTCGTAGCACTCGTCAATCAACGCGTTCGAAACGCCGCTCGCGAATTTCTTCTTGTTCTGCCACGCGGTATCGAGCAACGCGCCAAAGCGAGGGAGGTCGCCGCGTTCCAAGTACTCTTTCGCTTGAAACGCCATCGCTTTGACCGCGTGGAGCGCGTCCATCACACGCGGGTCTTGTTTCTCCGACGAGGCTTTTTGCGCGCGCAAAATCGAAGATGCCGCGCGCGTCGCCCCAGTAAAAAATAACATCAAGTTGCGTTCGAGCGCGCGCCGCGTTTCGGATGCCACGCGCAACGGCTCGACCGTTACGCCGTCCGCCGAAAACTGAATCAAGTTGAGATCGCCAAAGGCGGCGGCGTACTGGTCTTGTTTGCCGATTGGCTCCGTCATCTTTTCGATTTCGATGTGGCACGCGAGTTCCGCGATTTGTTTTTTCGAAAGCATCAACCCGCGCGCGGTGGCGACCGCTTTGATGATCGCGACCGTGACGGTCGAGGACGAACCCAAGCCGGTGCCCGGCGGAATTTCGGACGCGAGGAACATGGCGATGCCGCGCGCCAAACCGAAATGGTGCAAAATCGCGCGCGGCAGACTCAAGTCGCCGTCGAACAGCAAGGGCAGGTCACCGTCGTGCCGATAGAACGTGCGATAGTCCGACGACGTGATTTGAATCGTGTCATCGCCGCTGACGTTGAGGAACACGTAAAAGTACTTGTCAATCGCCGTGCTGACAACCGCGCCGCCGTACTGTGAGTAGTACGCCGGTAGATCGGTGCCGCCGCCGGCAAAACTGATGCGAACGGGTGCGCGTGTGATTAGCATTTAGATATCGTTCACCAGTTGGTGTGTGTCACTCGCCATGCGTATGGTTCCCATCGCTTTCATCTGACGTTCGGCGTCTTGGTAATAATCGCGCGCGTCCGCCTGGGCGCGCACCCACGCGACGTACTCCGCGACGATGCTTTCGAACGGGACGTGTGGTTGCCAACCGAGCGCGCACAGTTTGCTAATGTCGGAGACGATGTGCCGCGTGTCGCCGAACCGAAATTCGCCGGGGATGCGCGGCACGACATCCTTGCCGATCACGCGCGCGACGAGATGCGCGTACTCTTCGACCGTGATCGCGCGACCGCCGCCGACGTTGAACACCTGGTAATCAGCGCGCGGGTCTTCGAGCACCAGCACGTTCGCGCGCGCTACGTCGTGCACCGACACATAATCGCGCAACTGCTGACCGTCCTCGTAACAGACCGGCGTTTGGTCGTTCAACAAGCGCGTCGCGAAAATACGCAAGACGCCGGAGTACGCGTTGCGAAACGATTGGCGCGGACCTTGCACAATCGAAAAACGCAATCCGACCGAGGGAATACCGTAGCGCTTGCCCAGGTTCAACGCGATCATTTCCTGGGTGTACTTGGACATGGCGTACTGATTGTGCGGCGTCACTTGCGCCTCGTCCGTCACGACCGATTTCATCTTGCGACCGCACACCGGGCAATCGGGTTCCCAATCGCGGCGCATCAATTGCTCGAGCGAACGCAGGGGCGGATATTGCACGCCGTCGCGCTCGCACACGTACTTGCCTTCGCCATAGGTGGCTTGCGAACTGGCGAACACCACTTTGCGAATCGGCAGATTTTTCGCGACGATGATTTCGTACAACAATGCCGTGCCGACCGTATTGACGTGAAAGAATTTGGCGAAATCGGTCAGATAATCCTGGTACGCGGCAAAATGAAAGACCGCGTCCACCCCGGCGAGCGCGCGCGCCCACGCATCGCGATCGCGTACGTCGCCGCGCATGAATTCGACTTGGCGCGGCACATACGCCGGCATTTGTCCGTCAATGTGCACTGGCGGAGTGAGACTATCCAAAATCCGGACACTGTGTCCTTTCTCCAACAATAGATCAACCGTGTGCGAGCCGATAAAACCTGCGCCACCGGTAACTAGAATCTTCATTGATCCCCTTCCTGTCTAGCCGTGCCTATCAATGATTGCCTCCCGTGATGACCACCCAGAACGTCCGCACCAGAATTTCGAAATCGAGCCAGAGCGACCACCGCGCGATGTACTCCAGATCGAGTGTGAGCCATTCGCCGAAATCTTGCGGTTTGCCGCGCACTTGCCACAACGAGGTCATGCCGGGTCGCACCGCGAGTTTCTGTTTTTGCTCTTCGGTAAATTCCGCGAACTCGGAGACGAGCGGCGGGCGCGGACCGACCAGACTCATATCGCCTTTGAGCACGCTCCACAATTGCGGCAATTCGTCGAGCGAGTATTTTCGCAAAACGCGACCGACGGGCGTGATGCGCGGATCGTTTTTGATCTTGAACACCGGACCTTGCATTTCGTTCAGGTGCAACAATTCTTGTTTGATCAAATCCGCGCCGACGACCATCGTACGAAATTTGTAACCGGTAAACGCGCGTCCCTCTTCGCCGACGACGTTCCATTCGAAAAAGACTGGCGCGCCGCTCGTCACGCGAATCGCCAGCGCGATCAACGCGAGGACGGGCGCGAGCACGATCAGCAAAACCGCCGCGGTAACGACATCCGCGACGCGTTTGACCGCGCGTTGCAAATCGCGCCAAGCATTCATCGCGCGCGCTCCGCGAGCGCGTTCGTGAGAATCGTTTCGATTTCGCGTATGCGCGCGTCCCAGGAATACTTTTGCGCGATGGTCATGCGTTGGTTGATGCATGTCGCATCCTCGTGTTGCGCCGCGTCGAGCGCGGCGAGAAATTCGTCGGCGTTGCGCGCGGTGTAAAAATATGGACTAAACTCGGCGAGCGCCGGCAGATCGGTCGCAATGACCGGCTTGCCCGCCGCGAGATACTCGAAAAACTTCATCGGAAACGTGCCGCGCGTGGATGCGTTTTGGTTGAACGGAATCAAGCACACGTCGAACGCTTTGACCGCTCGCGGTAATTCGGCGTACGGCATTTCGCCGAGCACGCGAATGTTCGGCTGCGCGTGCAAACGCGCCAAGTCGGTAGACGGATCGCCGCGTCCGATCGGACCGATCAACGCGAACGTCCATCCGGGCGCGCGCGCCGCGACCGCGCTCAACAAATCGAAATCCACTTTGTACGCGGTGAGGTTGCCGATAAACCCCGCGAGCGGATGCGGTAGATCGCGTACCGCATCGGCAATCGGCAATGCCGCGTCGCGCGCGCGCGCGAAATGTTCCGCGTCCGCGACGTTCGGCACATAGTACGTGTGCGCGTTCAGCGCGCGCTTTTCCGCGTATAACGTCGCCGCCGAAGTGAACACGACATCCGCCGCGCGTAACAACTGTTCCTCGCGGGCGCGCACCTCGCGCGCCGGCACGTTCGGGTTCGCGGCGTGTACGTCCACGCAATGATAGACGACGAGTTTTTCGTTCAACGCGCCGATCAAGCCGACGAGCGCGGGCAGAAACAAGTACGCGATCGGACGCGTCGCACCGCGCGGCAACGCGCGGCGAATTTGCCACGCGAGCAAACGGGTGTTGATTCGGCGCACGAACTCACTGCGATAAAACGGCAACACGAATGGCGACAACACGATCAACCCATCGCCGATCTGGCGCACGCCCCCGGCGATTCGGCGCAAACGCCGCGCGATCTTTTTGAATTCGCGCGGGGCGGGCGTGCGTCCGCCAATCGTGTCCACGAACAGAACCGTATTGTGTTTCGCCAAGCGCGCCGCGATATGATGACAGTTGACGCGATTGCTCCAGTCCCACTCGGCATTCGCCAAAATGATAATCGTCTCGTCTTGCATTTCTCTCGCTACAAACTGTTCAGCGATTCATCACCCGCTCAAACACCTGCAAAAATTCCATCGTCACCGCGTCCCAGGTGCGCGCTCGATTCGACGCGAACGCGCGTTCGCCCATCGCGCGCGTCGCGTCCGGATCGGCGAGCATGGCGCGCAGACCGCGCGCCAACGCGTCCACATCATCCGGCGCGACAAGCATACCACTGACGCCTTCTTGCACCAAATCTACGACGCCGCCAGATTTGGTTGCGAGCACCGGTTTGTGCGCTGCCATCGCTTCGACTACGACAATGCCGAATGGTTCGAGTCGTGATGATAACACAAAACACGTACAACCCCAAAACAGCGCGAGACTCGTCGGGCGGTCGGCAAAGCCCAAAAGTACGATGCGCCCGCGCATTTCGAGCGCGTCAATCAATTGTTCGAGCGCCGTGCGTTCATCGCCGTCTCCCGCGACGAGCAAATCCACGTGTGGGAAATCGTGGGAAATCTGCGCAAAGGCGCGAATCAGAACGTCGAATCCTTTTTTGTGAACGAGTCGCCCCATCGCGAGCAGATACGGCGCAGAATGAACGAATGGACTCGGCTCGATGAATTCTGCCGGATCGTACCCGTCGCCGACGACGCCAACGAACGCGCGCGGCGACGCGTGGCTTAAGTACGGCGCGGCATCGCGTTGCACGTACGAGGAGCAAAACAAAATCGCGTCCGCGCGCGCAAAGAGCCGCGCGAGCATCCCGCGTTGCAAGCGCGAGCGCTGCGGAATGCCTTGAATGTCGTTGCCGCGCGCGGACACGACGAGACGAAACGGCATCAGGTAATGCAACAGCAATACCCATAACGCGTTGATGCTCAAGAAATGAACGTAGACGACATCGGGTTTGAACGCGCGTAGCACGCGCGCCATGCCGATGAGCGTTTGCGCCGCGCGCAGCGGGAGCGACCACACCGGGCGTCGTCCCCAGGGCAAGCGATGAACGGCAATGCCATCAACCGTTTCGGTCGCGCGCGACCCAGGTACTTGATAACTGATGATCGTGATCGCGTGTCCGCGCTCCGCCGCGTGATGCGCGATGTTACGCACCGCCGTTTGCACGCCGCCGATGGTCGGCGCGTAATCACTCGCGATAATAGCGATTCTCATGGGATTTTCGATTTGCGCGCCGACGCGAATAAATCGCGCGGCACTTGGTCGAGCTGGGCGGGTAGAAAACAAAATAAATTATCGTGCGCCGGCAAATCGGCGGGACGCTGGATGCGAACTAGTTTGCCGATACTTTCTTTGCCGTGCGCCAATTTGAATATCTGATATCGCTGGAACGAGAGGATATGTTCGTACACGTCCTGAAGGTCCTGCGCCGAAGTGTGTGTCGCGCGATTATACTCGACACACAAGATCGGCGCGGCGGGAATGGATAGCAATTGCCGCGCTCCTTCCAGCACTGGCAACTCCCAGCCCTCCACATCAATCTTGACGAAACGCGGCGGCGCGCCGACATTCTGCGCGATAAACTCGTCGCACGTTTGCACGCGCACCGACGCGACCGGCGCGTCGCGTTGCGCCGGTGCGACGAGCGAAGCCGCACCGCGATTCAACGCGATGCCGCGATACAAGTCTTGGTCGCGCGGCATCGAACCGAACGCGAGTGCATGCACGCGGATATTGTCAGCGCGATTCAACGCGATGTTTTGTCGCAACAGCGGAATCGTTTCCGGGTTGGGTTCAATCGCATGGACACAACCTGTATTGCCAACGATGCGCGATGCAAAGATTGCCATCAACCCAATGTTGCTGCCGACGTCAATCATCGTGTCCCCCGCGCGCAAACAAGCCGCCATTACGCGCAAGGTGCCCGGTTCGTACGTGCCGCAATAGTACAACGATTCTTCCAAACCGCGATCCGTGGATGGATCAATGTGGATTGGGAAACCGTAAATCGTCTGCGTTACCTGAGGACCCTGGGGCGCGGGAAGCAAAATTCGGCAAAGCAAAAACTTGAGACGCACCGATCCTTTGAACGGATGCGTCAGCAACAATTGATTGAGCCGGCGAGCCAGCGCCGCGTGGTTCATTGAGTTATGATCCCTTCGCCAACCACCCGCCCGCGCAATTTATCCGCCACATAAAATCCCAGGACGATGATGAATAATGGGTACGCCAGCAGAATCATTTGCGGTGAACCGTACGCGCCGGTGAAAATACGCGGATCGGGCAAGCCGTAGCGCGTAAAACCGACGCGCGTCGAAACGGCATAAACGAACGCGACCCACGCGCTCAAGCCCCAGGTCGCTAGCCAGCGCGCGCCGCGCGTCCAATCTACGATCAACAAGAAATGAATCACGATAATCGAAAGATGCACCGGGTCCATATCCGGCGTCCACAAAATTCCCACCATCACGGACAGCGCGATGGTTTCGAGAATGTCAATGCGCTTGAACCAGAACAGCGCGTAGATCGCGCCGAGCGAGACGACGAGCGCGCCGAGCAACACCGTGCGGTCGAACAAACCGAGCGCGTTCAACAAAACTGCTGGGGCGATGTGCATCGGCGCGACGACGCGTCCCGACCGAAACGTGTAAACGATCAACCAATCGGGAAACCAGAACAAATGCGCCAACGCAACGACCACGCCGAACAATGCGCTGTACTTGATAACGTCGCGAACATCGCGCGAGACGAACAACAACAAGGGTAACAGATAGAACACACTCAACCACTTGAACGCGGCGATGAGCGCGGCGGTGATGATGGCGAGTATGGCGAATGGCGAATTGCGAATAGCGAATGGCGAATTATGTGCTGCGAGTTGCGTAAGCAAGTAGAACAGCGCGAAAGTGAGCGTGAGTAATATCGTCTTGTCTTGCGGCACAAGTGTCAGATTGTACAGCGTGAGCGGACCGAGCGCGTAGAAAATCTGAAATGGCGCGCGCAAGAGCGAACGTTGCAAGAGCACGCCGAGCAATCCAATGTTCAACGCGTCGAACAACGCGAACAACACCTGGAGCGCGCGCGGATCATTCCACACCGCGACGGTCGCCACGTAGATCGCGAGTTCGAGCGGTGCCATGTCGGAGCGAAATTCGCCGGACGCGCCGGACGCCCAGAGCGCGTACGGGTTCTCGCCGCGTAACGCGGTTTGCGCGGGCCAATAATAATTCCGCAGGTCGGCTTTGTTCGTCAAGAACTCGACCTTGGATTCGAACGGTCCGGGGAAAATCAAAAACACGCGCAACGCGAGTCCGAGCACGACGAGCGCGATTGTCTGCCGATTCAAACAAACACCTTTCGCATCAAGATTTCCGCAACACACACTTGACGCCGCCTGCCGCGATTTCTTGCAACAGCGGAACGAACACGAGCGGTGCGAGCGCGACGAGCAACGCGAACAGCAATGCCGTGCCGAACGTAAACTCGCGGCGCGCGCGCTGAAACACCGCGCGGATTTTTTGCGCGCGCGGCGGACGCCGGAGCGCGTCAAACAAGCCAACGGTTAAACGCGTGCCGGGATGTGTCAAAAACGGACGCGCGCGAAAATAGTCGTCCGTAAACCCCGCGCGCCGCGCCCAGCGGCGAAAGTTGAAAATCGTCAAGCCGTTCAGCGTCGCGTACACCTCGAACGCTTCACGCGGCGTGAGAATACCAATCGGTTTGTGGCGCATCAACGCGCGTTCGACGATACGACGCGGCAACAGATGAAACCATGGAATCGAAATATAGTCGTCAATGTGTCCCGACAAAGGACCGTAAAAGGGCGGAAACACGACGAACACCAAGCCGCCGCGCGTGAGCACGCGCGCGCACTCGCGCAACACGGCGAGTGGATCGCGGACGTGCTCGATGACGCTGTCGAGCAAAATCGCGTCAAACGAGTCCGACGGAAATGGCAAACTCACGCCATCGCCCGCGAGAAAACGAATATCCGCGCGATGCTGTGCGGCGGCGCGCGCGCCGAGCGCGAGCGCGGGCACATCCACGTCGAGCGCGGTCACGCGCATTCCTTCGTGCGCGTACGCGATGCCTTTGCCCCCGCGTCCCGCGCCAAGTTCCAACACGCGCGCCGTCCGAATGTCGAAAAAGCGCGCGAGAAACGGCAGCGCGCGCTGCGCCTCTTGCGTTTGGTACTCGATGTACGCGTCGAACGAGGCAAGCCGCGCGTCGAGCGCGTCCAAATAGTCGGGGTGGAGGGTTGATTCGATGCTCAAATATAAATTCCCTTATTGCCCAGTCACGCGAATGTCCGTCAGGGCAACTTGACCCAGAATCGAATTGTCACGCGCACGAACCAGCGCGACGTTCACGCTGTACGTCCCTGGGTGAATTTTTTCCGGGAGGGTCAGGTCGCGCCAATCCAAGAGCACTTCGCCGGCATCCCATTCGGTGGTGGGATACGCGTTGTGCGCCGGACGCTGTGTCTGCGCGTACACGACGTTTCGAGAATCGTCGCGCAATTCGACTCGCACGAGATAATCGCCCTGGGGCTGGTTGCGCGCGCGCCAGTAGAGACCGAGCGAAACGATTTGACCGGGCTTGAATTCGTGTTGATCGAGTTCAAACCCCAACAATCGAATTTCGGCAAAATCGGCAAACAGACGATTGCCCATTTCGAGTTGACTACCCAGCACGGATTGCTTGTTCTTTTCGATGGGCAGAGACGCCACAACCACAAGATGTCCCAGCGAATTATTTTGCGAATCAAATGCTTGGCGCGCCGCGCCATTCAAATCGGTGACTTGAAGTACCAGGTGGTACTCATCAGCGGGCATGGTAACCGGCAGATTCAAGCGGTACTGGTCGCCGATCCGTGCGCCGACGCGCCATTGCGCTGTAGGCAAGTTGCCATCTTGCGGCTCGCCGTAACTGGTCGCCCAAATGTGTCCTTGTTGGTCCACTACTTGGATCAAGAATTTTGATTGTTCTGTCGTCAACCGATCGGTTTGCCAAATCATTGATGGGCGCACGGTCATGCCGCCTTTGAGTGTCGTGGTGGGCGTCGCCGTATATCCCAGCAAAAATAAATGGTCGCCAAATCGAATCCGCGTAGTGTAAACTGGCGTGCGCCGTTGCGCGAGCACAAATGAGTTTTGATCGAAAATGGTTTCAAAGTAACCGGTCGCCATCCACGCATCCCAGGTTTTTTTGTGATAATTAAAAAAGAAAAGACCCTTGTTGGCGACGAGGTATTCGATCTGCCGATAATCGGGTACGATCGGAAATGAATACACATCTCGTCGCGCGGAAAAGTGGGGCAACAACTCTTCTTGCGTTGTGACGGTCGCCGTGTGCGGAACGAGTTGACGCACTTGGCGAAACGAGGCAGTCGCGGCGGGATCCAGTCCGCCATACCACGCCGGGTCAAAGCGTCCACCGAGTGGGCTGGGACTAATTAGCGCATAACTAACCAAACTCGAACAGACCAGCAGCACGGTGGGAATCATTGCCGACCGGCGCGTCCTGGTGCGCCAGCGGCGTAACCCCACAATCGCCGCAAAATAAATAATCGGCATGAAGGGAGCTGGGTAATGCGATTCGAGCCAGGCGGTTTTTGTTAGCACGGTCATTCCTAACAGAGGCGCGGCAATCAACAAGATGTCTATGCCGAGCAAAGGGATCAAGGCAAGGGGAACCAAAAGCCACCACAGCAATTCCAAATTGCGCGACGTGACCAGCATAGACCAGACCTGATCGGGCTGGAAAAGTATGGTTCGGGTAATTTCCGGAAAAGTCATTCCCAATTCGCCAAAGAGATGCGCCCGCCCTACGAAATAACTTCGACCGGTGATCCCCGGAAACACGATATTGATCAGCGCCAAGAACCAAATTATCGATCCTAGAACGAGCGCTGAGCCAAGCCATCGTCTCCGTTGAAAGAAAAGCGCATACAATCCAAGCCCCAACACGGCAAGCACCCCTTCTTCTTTTACCAAAGGCAACAGCAGGACGCACACCAGAAACGGACGGTCTTTTTGTTTCAGCAAAAAATACAGGGTCAGTGATAAGAGTGGAATGGTCAGCGCGATGATGTGAAACTGGGAGAGATTTACAAATCCAAGAACTGGGTGTAGGAAAAACGAAATCGCTATGAGCCCTGTAAGCCCTGCGCTTAACTGATGTTTGGCGTACCAGTAGATCGGCAGAACACTGAACGCGAGTGCGACCGATTGTAGAATCAGCAGAACGCGCGCGTCACTCCATAGAACGTAAAATGGAACGACGAGAACAAGTAAGGGGGAAAAATAATAATTCCAGATGAGTGATGGTTCAATGATCGTATTTCTAAGGAAATAACCCGCCACCAGGTTCCACGAATAGTGATCGAACAATGCAAGGTCAAGTCCGGTGTTAAAAGAATCGTGGCGTTGGATCGAGAGTATGCTGAACCCAAGCGCATAGAGCACACCCAGGACAAGCACGCCGATGTCGGCGGCGTGTTTCCGCCGTTGGCTGAAAAAGTCATTTACTGTCTGTTGTACGCGTTGCACGACAATACTCTAATCAGGTTGAGTCGCTTCCAATCGAAAGAGCGCCGTCTGCGCTAGCAAATTCGGCGCGAGCTTCGCCAGCGCGCCAAACTTGCTCAGATAGCGGCTCGCGCGAATCGTCAATCCCACCGCGCGCGCGGTTTCACGGAAATCGCGAATGGCAAATTGATGAATGTGCCCGGTGCTGTACCACGCATAGCCGAACAAACCCCAACGCGGCATGCGCCCGGCGAAAAGTAGTTCGAGCCGATTCAACACGAACGCGAAATTCGGAAACGAAATAATTTGTTGGTGCGCGATGCGTTTCATCTCGCGTAGCGTGACTTCGGGATACATCACCATTTGCAACGTCACGTTGCACACCGCGATGTCGAACGATTGATCGGGCACATCGTCGAGCGGCACGTCAATGCGACCAACGCGCGCATCCACGCCGCGCTGCTGGCACGCCGCGACGCCGCTTGGCGCAAGTTCGATGCCGAACTCGACAATCTGTTTGCGCGTTTTGAGCAAATGCAAAAGCGAACCGTTGCCGCATCCCAGGTCAATCACACGCGCGTGTTCCGGAATCCATTCAAGAATCGTCGCATATTCGGGGCGCTGGCTAACCTGGTCGCTCCAGATGTAATTGCGATTATCGCTCATCGCGTCAACTCGCGATACACGCGTTCCATGCCTTCCACCATCGCCGCGATGCTGAACCGCGCGACGATTTTCGCGCGCGCGGATTCGCCCATCGCGCGCGCGCGCGGCGCATCACCGAGAATACCGGTGATCGCGCGCGCGAGCACATCGTTGTCGCCGCGCGGGATGAGCATGCCATCGCGTTGCGTCGCCACATCTATCAGTGTCGAGTTCGCACCGACATCGGACACAATCACGGGCTTGGCGCACGCCATCGCTTCCGCAATCGTCAGGTCGTACCCGTCGGTGCGTAGCGTCGGATCGAGAAAAACATCGCACGCGTTGAAATAGCGCGCACATTCGGCGAGCGTTTGCGCGCCGGCAAAGTGCGTGTGCGCGGCGACACCCAGGTCGCGCGCCATGCGTTCGAGCGCAGCGCGATAATCGCCGTCGCCGACGACGACCAAGCGCGCGGGAAATTGTTCGCGCACGCGCGCCAATACCGCGATGGCGTTTTGCACGCCTTTGTCTTTTTGCAACCGCGCCAGCGCGAGGAGCATCTTTTCGTCCGCGCCGATTCCCAGGTGCGCGCGCAAATCGCTCGCGTCGCGCGGCGCAAACAAGTCAGTGTCAATGCCGTTGTACACCGTGCGAATGCGCGACGCGGGGTAGCCATAGTGCGCCTGGTACTTGTGCGCGTCCGCGTCGCTCGTTGCGATCAGTAGGTCCATCGCGCGCGTGAACCACAGATCGCGCCGCAGATAGCGGTATAACAAATCGAGTGCGATCGCGATAAAGCGCACCGTGCCACGCGGATTCGTCAAACTGAAATCAGTGTGCCAACTCGTCGTCAGCACATCCGAATGCGTGCCGTGAAACGACGCGATGAGTGGCACGCGATATTTTCGCGGCAACGCGCGCGCGAAAATTCCGTACGCGCCCGCGCTCTGGCTGTGCAAAATATCGAACGGCGATTGCCGGTGCAGTTTCTCAAACTTGTTCGCGGACGCACGCCAGTATGCGTACGAATTTCGTCCGCTCGGTGTGTTGGGCAAATAATGAATCTCAACGCCGCGCACGTTTTCAAACGCGACGCCATCGGTGCGCGAACTCGTGAGGACGACGACGCGATGCCCGCGTTGAGCCAGCCCAACACTCAATGTTTGAACGTGATCTTGCATCCCGCCTATCGCGTGCGCGGGCATGATGCGACAGAACATACAGATGTTCATAGGAATTGCGGATGGCGAATGGCGAATGGCAGATGGCAAATAGCAAATTGTAAATCGTGAAATGGTTAGCGGCGAACGGGAAATCTGGTCAGCAAATCGCGCGCGGTTTTGAAGAGTAGCGCGCTTTCTGGCACGCGCAACAGGAACGCGAGTCCTAGATAAATCAGTCCGCCTAGTCCGGCAAACGCAATACCGACCGCGCGCGCGCCGAATGTTTCGTCGCCTAGCCCGGTCAGCGCAAACAGCCACGCGACAAACGCGGCGCTTGGTACCGCGAGCGCCCCACAACGAAGCAAAAAGAGTCCCAGGCGCGTCAGCGAAAAATCGTCCAGGCGGCGCGCTAACAACACGAGCATCACGAGCGCGCTGGCAATCGCCGTGAGCGAGGTCGAAAGCGCAATGCCGGCGTGCGCAAAATCGCGCATCAAGACCCAGTTCAAGGCAACGTGCACCGCCGCGCCGACCGCGCCGACGACGAACGGCGTTGCATTGTCGCGCAACGCGTAGAACGCGCGCTGCAGCACGAACATGACCGCAATCGCCATCAAGCCAATCGCGTACATCGCTAACGCTTGCGCGGTCAGGTTCACCGCGTTCGTATCGAACTTGCCGCGACCCAGGACTAGCCCGATGGTCGGCGCAGCGAATAGAATCAGCAAACACGTCAAGGGCGCGAGGACGAACAGCAACATCCGCAGAGACGCGGTGATCGCATGCGCCGCATTCGCCAGGTCGTCCATCGCGACCATGCGACTGAGCGCGGGAAACACCGCGATGCCCACGCTGACGCCGAGCATGTAAAATGTGCCGGTGATCGTGTCGGCATACGACAACGCGCTAATGCTCCCGGTCGCGAGCGTGCCCGCCATCGCCTTGTCTACCGCAAAGTTGATCTGCGCGAGGATTGAGAGCGCGGTGACCGGCACGAACGCGAGCGCGACTTGACGCAGCGCGGGGTGACGCAAATCAATCTGCCACGCGAACTGCGGATGCTCGCGCCGCAGGGCGACGAATTGAATCGCGGTTTGCAACGCGACACCGAATAAAAAGCCCCACGCGACCGAGTACACGCCGATGACGGGCGCGAGCGCGATGACCGCGACAATGATGCCGACGTTCAGCGCGAGATAGATCAACGCCGGTCCCACAAACCGATCGAGCGCGTTGAGCATCGCGAGCAACATGTTGAGCGCGGCGTTCAGGAACAGCGTCGGCATCATAATGACAAGCAGCGCAGATGCGAGCGTTTGGGTCGGCGCGGCAAGACCCGAACCCAGGATCGCGATGATCGGCGACGCGAACAAGATGCAGAGCAAGGTCAATGCGCCGGTGACGACGAGCAAAAAATTGGTAATGATACTCGCGACGCGCCAAAACTCGGCGCGGTCGCCGTGCGCGAGATAGCGCGCAAAGACCGGCATCACCGCGACGGTGATCGAACCGCCGGCGACAATGTTGTTGATGACGGTCGGCACGACGTAGGCGAGAAAGTACGCGTCGAGATCGGCGGAAAGACCAAAGCGCGCGCTGACGATCATCTCGCGCGCCAAGCCGCTCACACGACCCAGCACGAATCCCGCGGCGATAATCGTCGTGAACGACGCGATGCGTTTGAGCGAGTGCATCCCAGGTTTAGCCGCGAGTTCTCTAGTTTCCAACGCGCGCGTCCTGCCTTGCCCAAAACATTCCCACCATCAATCCCAACACCATTCCATTCTGATCAGTCGTGAATCCGGCGACTGTCACATTGCCGACCAACCACGCGACGATTGCCGCGAGCATTCCCAGGTCTAGCGCGTCACGCGACGCGCGCCACCGTTGCCACGCGCGCGTGAGCGTCAACGCGAACATCGCGCCGAGTGCGAGCAAACCGACCGCGCCGGTTTCGACGAGCGCGGCGACGTACGCGCTTTCCGGCGACGGTACGACGAGCGTGAACGCGCCTCCGTTCAACGACGATAGCGGTTCGATGAATCCTTCGGCATTGTTCAACCCCACGCCGAACCAGGGATGGCGTGTCCACACGTCCAACAACTCGACCCAAATCGCGAGCCGTCCCGTGGTGAACACCGACCCAGACTCGCGTTGAATCAAAAAGAGCGCGCGTTGCGCGAGCGCATCGGCGAGCGGCGCGGCGAGCGCGAGCGCAATCACGCCGAGCGCCAGACCCAGCATCACGACGCGGCGCGACAAGCGCTGCGCGTACGCGATCACGATGACACACGCGCCGCCGATCAACGCGAGTACGCCCGACCCCTTGAAGGTAAGCAATAACGCGACGCCCATTGCGCTCACACTCGCGAGCAACGCGATCATTTGGCGGCGCGTGCGCTCGGCGAATAGCCACGCGAGCGCAAGCGCAATCATCGCGGCGAGAAACACGGCGTAATCAATCCCGTTGATGAAATTGCCAAACGGGAGCACGCGATCAAACACGATCCAATTAAAACTCATCGCCGCGATCCGTTCGCGCAACAGGTTCGGTTGAAAAAACAATTCGCTCCCGGGCAAACTCAATATGGCGCGCACGCGCTCGACGCCGAGCGCGGCTTGCGCTAGACCCAGGATTGCTTCCAGGGTCCCCATCGCAAGCAACGCGATGAGCATACGCACGCGCGTCGGCGGCGTGGTGATAATCGCGCTGGCGACCAAGATCGTGAGAAATACCGCGCCCCAATCGTACACGCCTTTGAGCGCGGCGTAGCGATTTGGCGCGCCATACGCGGCGACGAGCGCGGCGAACACAAACGCGCATGCCGCGAGCAACCACGTCCGATTGGCGCGCCACTCGATTGGTTGGGTCGCCAGCGCGCGCAATGCAACGCACGCGACGAACACAAGCGCGCCGCGCAGCGTCGCCGCCGTGCCAGGAATCGTCAGGTAGAATTGCAAGACCGCAAACCCGACCAGCGCCGGTGCGATGAATGATCGCGGCAAAACAAACGCGAGCAGGGCGATCAGCGCGACGATGCTCACAAAGCCAAGCCACGCGCTTGAAGCGAGTGCGGCGAACGCGCCGAAAACAATCGCGATCAACGCGGTGAGCGCGTAGATCGTCGCGTCCGTTTTCCACACGCGGGTCGCCTTCACTTGAGTTGCTCCAACGCGCGCGCGATTGCCTCGCGATTGTCCACGCGCGTTTCGCGCTTGAGCGCGAGTTCGAGCATCGCACGCGCCTCCGTGATGCGCCCTTGCCGCGCGTACAGTTCTCCGAGCGGCAACAACAACCGCGCGTCGTTTGGATTCTGGTCCAATCCGCGTTGGAGCCACGTCTCCGCGCCGCGATCGTTTTCCGCGAGTTGCGCGAGCGCGAGGTACGCCGCCACGTACCATGGCGAATCGCCGACGACCTGGGTCAGCATCGCGACGGCTTGCGGTTTCGCGCGCGCGTCGAGGCGCAGTTGTGTCAACGCGTACCCGGTGCGCGGGCGCGCATCAATCGGCGCGATCTGCATCGCGCGTTCAAACAACGCGAGCGCGTCGCCCAGTTTGTTTTGCGCGGCGAGCATTTCGGCGCGGCGAGAGAGCACGGTCGCGCGAAATTCGTCGTTCGGCGCAAGCGCCTCGGCGCGGTCAAGTTCGCGCCACGCTTCGGGATCGTTCACCTCGCGTCGCGAAATCGCTTCGCCCAGTAGTAAATGCAAATCGGCAATTTCCGGCGCGACGCCTAACGCGAGCCGCGCGTAATGCTCGGCGAGTTCCCATTGATGTTTGTCGAAGGCGCGATGCGCTTGATTCGAAAAATAATCGCGCGCGCCCGCGTCCCGCCAAGCCGCAAACGCGAGATCGGTTTGGCGCAATTGGTACGCCGCATTCCCGCGCAACCATGGCGCGATGAAATCGGTCGCGTCTGCCTGAGCCAGCGCATCGAGCGCGCCGGGCGCGTCGTTCTGCGCGAGCGCGAGACGCGCCTGGGCAAGCGAAAGGCGCGGCTCGTTCGCAAATTGCCGCGCCTGCTCAAGCTGTGTCCGCGCCAGTCCGAGCGCTTCGTTGCCGGGAGGCGATGTCGCCGCGCGCGCGATCTGCGCGTTTGCCCAGTTCTGCAACCACACGCTCGCAGCCGATGGCAGGACGAACACCGTCGTCGCGAGCGCGAGGATCACACCGATTATTCGCCAAGTTTTGGTCATCAGAAATTACCGCGCCGAATTACCGCCGTACTTGCGCTGCGCGCTGTCCACCGCGAACGCGCCGAGAATTCCAATCACCAAGCCGAACGCCGCGCCGATCAACACGTTCTGCGCGAGTTGCGGCGCGACCGGCACGGTCGGCGTCGGCGCGGCAATCACGCGCGGCTTGTACGCGCCGGCGGCGAGAATCGCCGCGCGCGCGTAATCGCCGGCAAAATCGCGATAGACCGTTTCCGCGGTGTCGCGCTCGCGCAGCAACCGATTCAGTTCGAGCCGCTTGTCCGTGGACAGACCGGTGAGCGTTGACAATTTGATCGGATCGTATTCGCCCAGATTATGGTCGCGCGTAAATTTGACGAGCGCCTGTTCCGCCGCATCCAATTTTTTTTGCGCGGCGGCAACATCGGCGTCATTCGGCTGTAACAATTTTTCGATCTGTTGCGCGCCCGCGTTCGCGTATGCGTTCGCCGCGTTCGCCACCTGGGTCGCGTCCGCGCCGCGCGCGGTGATTTCGATCAGCGCGCGATCGTTGCCGTTCACGCCCAGCGCGATCGTCGCACCGGACGCGGCGGACGCCAGCGCGGCGTCTTTCAACATCGCGATGTAATATGTCGGCGTGTACGCCGGCGGCAAGCGGCGCGGCGAATCCACCGTCAAATAGTACGGCGGCAACTGATTCGTCGTCGGGATCGAAAGCGTAGCGGGCGCAAGCGCTATCGTCGCGGTCGCTTCGTACGTCGGCTTCTGCGCGAACGTGACGAGCGCGGCAACGATCAACGCGAGCGCCGGCATCGCAAGGACGATCCACCAACGCCGACGCAAAATATCCAAAGTCTGGGTCTCGCTCATCACCGGTCACATGCTCACGGACATTCGAGCGGGAAGGTTGTCGCGGGTCCACCGCTCCCGTCCGGTTTGAGAAATTCAGTTTCGTTTTTGTTGGTTGGATCAACCCAAAACACGCGCGCGATAAACGTGCGGCAACCGGTCGGTCCGAACACGCCCCAATTGACTATGGAAGGGAGTTCGTTCGCGCCGACCGGAATATCGCTTTTTGAGATAGCGGTGTCACCAAACGAGTTGCGTTTGTCCGGTTCAAAGATGCGCACGCGCCACTGGTACGATTGCGGCGCGCCGGTCGTGTTCAAGAAAGTAACAATAAAGCCAACCGCTTGACCGCGTTTGGGAGACGCGGGGTCCACGCGAATCGAGGTCGCGTAAACGCCGGGCGGCGCGGCGGGTGTGTTCGTCGGACGCGGCGTCGGCGTGCGCGTGCGCGTGGGCGTCGCGCCGAGCGGCGTTGACGTTTCACTCGGCGGCAATGTCGGGACGACGCCTAGCCCAGGTGTGCTGCCGAGCGGCGGTTGCGCGAGAATCGTCGGCGGCGCGATGGGCGAGGTCGGCGCGGCGGCGATGACATTCACTGTCACTAACGCTGGATCACTCGCCGCGCCGGACGCGTTGTACGCGCGCACGGTGAGCGTGTGCGAACCGGTCGTCGCTTTCCAACGTTGAATCACCGTGAACGAAGCTTGACCTTGCACAATCGGCGGCGCGGATGTTTCCACGCTCGCGCCATCCACGGCGAGTTCGACGCGCGTGATGCCGCTCGCATCGGTCGCGGTGGATTGCACGATGATTTCTTCGCCGTCGCGAAATTGGCTGTTCGATGCCGGGGCTTGAATCAAAACTTGCGGCTTGGATGGAGCGCCGAGTCCCAGCGTCGTCAAATCACATGCAAGTGTTGTCAGCCCGGCGAGCACGAACCACGGCGCGAGCGCGCGCATCAAACGCCCAATCATACACACCTCCGAATGCGACTGATTGCTTCGCGGTGGAATATAGCATACATCACGGGCGCGGGCAAATGGCGCGCGCTAAATAAAAACGAGGCGAGTCACCGCGCCCCGTTTTTTGCGTTATCCGTCAATTCCTGGCATCGGAAATTGGCTGGCAAAGTTTCGCACTGCTTCACGAATGCGCGCGTGCAATGCCGCGTCGTCCATGTGCGTGACCACATCGGCAATCCAATCCGCGACTTGACGCAAATCGTCTTCGCACAAGCCGCGCGTCGTCACCGCCGGCGTGCCGATGCGCACGCCGCTCGTGATGGTCGCCGCGAGCGGATCGAATGGAATCAGATTTTTGTTGCACGTGATGCCGACGCTTTGCAGCGTATTCGCCGCGTCCTTGCCGCTCACGCCTTGCTTCGTCAAGTCCACCAGGAGCAAGTGATTGTCGGTGCCGCCGGACACGAGGCGAATGCCGCGCGCGGCGAGTTGTTCGCCGAGCGCGCGCGCGTTCTTGACGATTTGCTTTTGGTACTCGGCGAACGACGGATCGAGCGCTTCTTTCAACGCGACCGCCTTGCCCGCGATGACGTGTTCGAGTGGACCGCCTTGGGTGCCGGGAAAAACGGCTTTGTCAATCGCCTTGCCGAATTCTTCGGTGGCGAGAATCATTCCACCGCGGGGACCGCGCAACGTTTTGTGCGTCGTTGTCGTCACGACATCCGCGACCGGCACCGGATCGGGATGAACCTTGCCCGCGATCAAACCGGCGATGTGCGCCATGTCTACCATCAACCGCGCGCCGACCGAATTCGCGATGGCGCGCATCCGCGCGAAATCAAACGCGCGCGGGTATGCGGTCGCGCCCCCGACGATGAGTTTAGGGCGATGCGTTTCGGCGAGACGCGCCAATTCGTCATAGTCCAACGTTTCGGTTTCGCGATTCACACCGTACCCGATGAAATGGTACAGTTGCCCCGACAAGTTGACCGGCGCGCCATGTGTGAGGTGTCCGCCTTGCGCGAGACTCATCGCGAGCACCGTGTCGCCCGGCTTGATCAATGCGAGGTACGCCGCGAGATTCGCTTGCGAACCCGAGTGCGGTTGTACGTTCGCGTGATGCGCGCCGAATAATTTTTTCGCCCGTTCGATGGCGAGCGTCTCGGTTTGATCCACGTACTCGCAGCCGTTATAGTACCGCTTGGCGGGGTACCCTTCCGCGTACTTGTTCGTCAGTACCGAGCCGACCGCTTGGAGAACCGCGCGACTCGCATAATTCTCGGAGGCGATGAGTTCCAACCCCTCTTTTTGTCGCCGGCATTCCTGCTCGATAATCGCGGCAACGGCTGGGTCCACTAGATTCAGTTGCGCCATAGCGCCCATAATTGAATACTCCTTTGAAATCTGCGCGCGACCGCGCGTTTCAAGTATAGCACACGCACCGTGTTTGGACAAAATTGGTAGCCCAACCTTGCGAAGGTTTGAAGGCGTAATTCTCTTGAAATCGAATTTGGTATCGTCGCGCGAGGTCTTGGTAAAGTGGTTGGCAACCTTCGCAAGGCTCGATCCTGCGACAGCGCGGTTGACTTTTTTTGCAAGTCGAATACAATACGTATTGTGACTATTTTCACAATAATGAAAGGAAGACGAAGATGAACGATAGCAATGTCATAGTGCAAATTGATCCGTACTCGCCGATGGAGATGGCGGAGCGCGCGGAAAAGATCGGCTTGGCAAAAGTGCGCTTGAGCGCGGCAAATACGGTTGTGCTCGCGATTTTGGCTGGCTCGTTCATCGCGCTCGGCGCGCTGTTCTCGACGATTGTGAGCACGGATACCGGGGTGGGGTATGGCATCAATCGGTTGCTGGCGGGCGCGGCGTTTTCGCTGGGATTGATCCTGGTCGTGATCGCGGGCGCGGAATTGTTCACCGGCAACAACTTGATCGTGATGGCATTCGCCGCGCGCAAAGTGCGTATCGAGGAACTCGCGCGCAATTGGGTGCTCGTCTACATCGGTAATTTCGTCGGCGCGGCGCTCACTGCGTTGGCGATTTATTGGTCATTGCAATGGACGGCGGACAATTTCAAAGTGGGCGCGAATGCGCTCGCACTCGCGAACACCAAAGTCAACCTGACCTGGGAGGTCGCGTTCGTGCGCGGGATCATCGCGAACGCGTTGGTGTGTCTCGCAGTGTGGCTGGCGTACAGCGCGCGCAGTAACACGGACAAGATTCTGAGCATCATCCCGCCGATCACCGCCTTCGTCGCGGCGGGGATGGAACACTGCATCGCGAATATGTACTTTGTTCCGCTCGGCATTTTTTTGGCGAACGAGCCAGCCGTCGTGCAGGCAGCCGGGCTGAGCGCGGATAAACTGACGAATCTGAACTGGGTCGCGTTCGTGATGAACAATCTGATTCCTTCGACGCTCGGCAACATTGTCGGCGGCGCGGTCCTGGTCGGGTTTATCTACTGGTTTGTCTTTATGCGCACGCGACCGATCAGCGAACTGCCCAGGGCGATCAGCACTCGTATTCGTGAGTGGTTAAGCAAAAAGATGAATTCGGACGAGGGAGCA
Source organism: Chloroflexota bacterium (assembly GCA_016219275.1). Classification (NCBI taxonomy): domain Bacteria; kingdom Bacillati; phylum Chloroflexota; species Chloroflexota bacterium. The sequence continues at coordinate 22,846 of JACRBM010000088.1, read as the reverse complement.
TAACCAAGCGCCGACCTCCTGTTTTTTGCAGGAGGTCGGTTGTTTTTATTTTGACTTGTCGAGAATCTTGACCGGCACGGTTGCCAAGCGTTTGAATTCTTCCGCGTCGCGCCGCGTGCCAACGACGGCGGGATCGCCCCAGTGCATGGGTATCGCGAGCGCGGGTTTGAGCGTGTTCGCAGCTTCGGCGGCTTCGAGTGCGGTCATCACGTACGTGCCGCTCACCGGCAATAACGCGATATCGGTTTTGATGTGCGCCATCTCCGGAATCAAATCGGTGTCGCCCGCGTGGTAGATGCGTTTGCCTTGCAACGTGACGATGTAGCCCACGTATCCCGCCGACCTGGGATGAAAGCGTTTGTTCGGATTGTACGCCGGCACAACCTCTAGCGCGATGCCGGCGACGGTGAGATGATCGCCGGGTTTGACGGTTGTCGCTGTGCCGCTCAGTTGTTTCGTCACCGCGTCAGGCGCGACGATGATCGTGTCCGCTTTCGAGAGGCGGGCAATGTCGTCCTTGGAAAAATGATCGTGGTGATCGTGCGTCACGAGAATCACGTCTGCTTTTTCCGCGTCCGCCGCAAGTTTCCACGGATCCACGTACACAACTTTTTCCCCTTTGAAACGAAACGAATCGTGCCCCAGCCAGAAAATGTTGTCTTCCATCGTTGCTCCTCTCGAGAGACGGACGACGGCACAGCGCCGACCGCCGCTAGGTTTCCGACACGCCAATTATAACGCGGATTCGTTATGCGTTCAAATGGTTGTCGCGATTTGGGTGTCCGTCAAAATTTTGGAACACTCAACCTTGCAAAGGTTTTGACGACAAATCAAATAGGATTGCCGTTCAACCTTCGCAAGGTTTTTTCACCACTCAAAAACTTGACGCACACCCTCGCGATTTTCTTACGGCAGTCGGCAGTCGCGTGCTTGAATTTGTCTCGGCTGTTTTTCTCTGCTATACTCGGCGCACATTGATGGAAAACAAAATGACGCGCAAGATCTATCTCACGGGCGCATTCGTGTTGTGCGCGATGATTTTCGTCAGTTACCATCCAGGATTGCGGATGGGTTTTTATCTTGACGATTGGATTTACGTCGAACGAGCCGGGCGAACGGATTGGGCGAACGCACTCGTCGAGATTTTTGATCCGCGCGTGTGGACAGTGTGGTACCGTCCGCTCCAGGCGATTCAGTGGTTCATCGAGTGGCAGATTTTCGGTGGCAATCCGAACGGCTATCACGTCGTCAACATCGCGTGGCACGCGATCAACACACTCTTGCTGGGCGCGCTGGTTGGACGGGTAACGCAAAAGCGGTTCGTCGGATTGGCGAGCGCGTTTTTCTTCGCGACGTTTACCGTGTACATTTCCGGCGTCAATTGGGTTGGCATCGTAGACCCGCTCGCGACGATGCCGTACTTGGCGAGCGTCTGGTTTTGGCTGACGTACCTCGAACGCGGGACACGGCGACATTACGCGTTCGCGCTCGTGATGTTCGCACTCGCGCTGATGAGCAAACAAACCGCGTTCACGCTTCCGCCGATTTTATTTCTCGTCGAGCTGTGGATCGCGCGGCAACCGTTCGATTGGATGCGCACGATTCGACGCTACGCATCTTTTGGCGTGCTCGCCGGAATTTTCGCGCTGATTCAATACACGACGCAAAGCACGCACACGTTTGCGAGCGTGTTCGGTTGGCAAGTCGGCGTCAAGATGGCGTTTATTTTTTTGCAGTACCTCGTCCTCTTCTTTTTTCCCTGGGGCGATTTTCCTTCGATTGATTACAACGTAGAAGAAGCGGGCACATTCATCACGTACGGCTGGGTCGTCGTCGCGCTGATCCTGCTCGTCGTTGTCCTCGCGCGGAAACGCCATCGCGCGTTGCTGTTGCTGTGTCTCTTTACGTTGGTTACGCTCGCGCCGGTATTGCCGTTTCCGTTCATCGAACATCGTTACCTTTATCTGCCCATCATGTCCGCCGCGATTTTCCTCGCGCTCATTTTCGATTTTGCGTCGGCGCGCTTGCCGCGCGGCGGCATCGCCGCGGGTTTGCTGGCTTTGCTCGCGCTCGGCAATGCGTTCGCGCTCGATACCTCCGCGCGCGATGCCGCCGAGTGGGCGCGGCAATTGCGCGTGCCGTTCAACGATATTCAACGCGCGCACGCGACGTTTCCGCCGGACACGCGGTTGTACTTTGTTGACCCAATCACGCCGGTGACGGGCGGGTTGTCGGGAATGTTTTTCACGCGTTATGGTCGCGGCATTTCGGTCGGCGGCTGGGATCAATACGCGCGCTTGCGCGAGCACGCGAACGCGTTCGTGTACTATTTCGACGCGCAACGCCGCCCGGTTGAAATCGCGGTCGAGCCGATTGTCGCAACGCATGCAACGCCCGCACTCCCGGCAAAATTCGACGCGCCGATGGAACTCGAAGGATTCGAGCTTGCGCGCGCGACGGTGAAACGCGGTCAGCCCATTGTCGTGGCGTTGTACTGGCGCGGCGCGGAAACGATGGAAACGAATTACACATTCTTCGCGCATCTCGTTTCGCCGGACGGAAAATTGATCGCGCAGTTCGACGGCGAACCACGGCGCGGCAAAATGCCGACGAGCAAGTGGGAACCGCGCCAAATGATCGCAGACGCGATTGTGTTGACCGTTCCGGCGGACGCGCCGATCGCGAACGATTACCAGATTCGCGTGGGCGCGTACGACGCGCAAACGATGCGGCGCGCGATGATTCTCGACGCACGCGGCAACCCAATCGCGGACGCGGTGACGCTCGCGCCGTTCAGTGTGGTTGAGTGAGTATGCTCGCGCGATCTAAATTTCCGCTTGCAATGTTCGCGCTTGCGGCGACGGTCTTGCTCGCGTACGCTTCCGCGTTGCAACTGGGATTTTACGGCGACGACTGGATTTTCTACGATCTCGCCGGACGTTTGAGTCTCGCCGATTACCTCGTCAAGTACATTGATCCGAACGCGCAGACCGCGTGGTTTCGCCCCGTGCAAGGTGTGCTTTGGCGTATCGGTTACACGATGTTCGGTACGAATCCACTCGGCTATCACGCGGTCAACGTCGTCATTCACCTCGCGAATGTTCTGCTTCTGTTCGCGCTCGTGCAGCGCGAAACGCGCAACGCGCGCGTCGGATTTGTCGCCGCGCTCGTGTTCGCCACTCTGCCGACCGCCGCGCTCGCCGTGTTTTGGGCGGGCGTGATTGATTCACTCGAAACATTTTTTTATCTCACGGCGATTTGGTTCTGGCTTGCGTACCTGCGCGAGGAACGCGTGCGCGATTACGTGTTGGCGTTCATCGCGTTCTTGCTGGCGCTCTTTTCGAAAGAGCTGGGCGTGACTCTGCCGGTGACGTTGTTTTTGCTGGATCGTTTTCACGTTGCGCGACCGGCATCGCTCGCGCAACTCGCGCGGCGATACGCGCTGTTCGTCCTCGCGTTGATTCCGTTCGGGATGATCGAGTGGATCGTGACGCGGCGCAGTGTGTTTGTGAATCGCGAGGGGTACTCGGCGGGCGCGCAAATCGCGCAGAACCTCGCGGATTATCTGAGTATGCTCGCGTTCCCCTGGGTGTTCGCGCCGCCATTCAGTTACTTGTGGCTTGTGATTGTGATCGTGTTGCTTGCGTACTTGGTCATCGCAAGAAAACGATTTGTGCTCGTGCCGCTCGTCGCCGGCGCGGTGATGGCGATTTTGCCGGTCGCGCCGTTTCCATTTGTTGCGCCGCGCTTTTTGTACTTGTCGCTGGTCGCGTCCGCGATTCTGTGCGCGCTTGCATTCGAATGGCTCGCGCAACGGTTGCCGCGTCGGCTGACACTCGCTTTGCTTGTGCTCGTTGCCGCGTGGGGTTGCGTGAACATCGCGGATGCGGCGGCGCAGTACGCGGAAGATGGACGCGTCGCGCGCGTGCCGTTCCGCAATGTGCGCCAAGCGCATCCGACTTTGCCGGACGACACGTACTTTTATTTCATCAATCCGCCGGTGCCAGGTCCGAATTTATCGGGGATGTTTTTGTGGCAGTACGGTACGCGCGCGTTTGCCGGGGCAACCGACTCGGGTCGCCCGGCGAACTTGCGCGACCACGCGGACGCGTATGTGGTTTACTGGAACGCGCAAGGCGATCAAAAAGAGCAGCGCGTCGAAAAAGAAATTACGGTTCGCGCGACGCGCGCGTTGCCGGTTCCATCCGGCGACGGGATGCAACTCGAAGCGTACGAACTCGCGCGGGCGCGCGTGAAACGCGGCGAGCCGATTGTGGTGCTGCTGTACTGGCGCGCGAACGAGCCGCGCGAATTGGTCGCGCGCGTGGAACTGGTCGCGCCGGACAATCGCGTAGTCGCGCGGATCGAACGCGCGCAAACCCTGTCGCCGCGCGAACTGGGTACGCAAGCCATCGTCCTCCCGCAATCGCTTGCGCCGGGCACATATCGGCTCATTATCGGTTTGACGGACACATCGGTGATGACGATTGAGCCGATTGTCGTCGAAGGGGATTGAATGAGCGGGGCATTGATTTCGTCGCGATGGTGGATCATCATTTGCTTTATCGTCATCGTCGCGGTGGGTCTGATCGTCTATCATCCTGGTTTGAACATCGGTTTCTGGACCGATGACTATGCGTTTCTCGACGCCATCGGGCGACTCGATTTTCCGGATTACTTGGGCGCGTACTTTGATCCGCGATTGCAGTGGCATTGGTATCGTCCGATGCAGGGACTAGCATGGTGGATCGGTTATTTGCTTTTTCGCGATGATGCGCGCGGGCATCACATCCTTCAACTCGTTTTGCATTTGCTCAACGCGTGTTTGCTATTCGAACTCGCGCGCGCGATCACGCGCCGCTGGCGACCGGCGTTGCTCGCGGCGCTCGTCTACGCGGTTCTCTCGGTGGACAGTCTAGCCGTACTCTGGGTCGGCGTGGCGGATCCGCTCGTGTCGTTTTTTTATTTACTGAGCTTGCGTCTCTGGTTGGAATATCTTGCCGACGGACGCCGCCGTTGGTTTGTGTTCACGACGCTGACCTTGATCGGCGCGCTGCTGTCGAAAGAACTCGGCGCGACGTTGCCGGTCGCGCTGTTCCTTGCCGATCGCTGGGTCAGCGCGAAACCGACGACGTGGTTCGGCTTGGCGCGCCGCTATGCGTTGTTCGTCTTTCTCGGCGCGCTCTATGGCTTGCTCGAACTGAATGTATTGACGCGCGGTCTGTTCACAAATTCGTTGGGGTACGGCGCGGGCGGACACATTTGGCTGGGACTGGCGCAACACGCGGCGACGCTCGCGTTTCCCTGGGGTTTGCCGTCGCCGGTTAATTATGTTTGGCTCGCGCTCATCCTGGGTCTGGTCGCCGTCACGATTCTGCGCGGCGAACGACGCGGGTTGTTTCTCGTCGCACTGATCCTGCTTACGCTATTGCCGATCCTGCCTTTTCCGGTCGTGTTGTCATCGTCGGCGCGCTATTTGTATTTGCCGCTGATGGGTTCGGCAATCGGTGTTGGACTCGCATTTGAATTGCTGACGCGCCGGCGTTGGATGATGCCACTCGCCGCGTTGATCGGCACGGGATTGTTGGTGTGGAACAGCGCGACGATTGCCGAAAGCGCGGTCGCGTTTGAAGGAACGGCGCGGCAAACACGTTCCCAGTTTCGTCCGATCTTTCAAGCGTTCCCCACTTTCCCGCCGGATACGTTAGTGTATTTTCTCAACCCACCGATGCAAAGTCCGTATATTTCCGGCTTGATGTTTCTGCGTTATGGTCGCGGCGTTTCCGCAAGCGGCACGGATATTGACCTGCCCGCGCGTTTATCCGCGCACCATGCCGCGTGGATTTTTTATCAAGACGATGAGACCAGGTGGCAATCTATTTCGGTCGCAAAAAACTTTTCGGTGACGACCACGCCGAATTTGCCGGCGCGCTTTCAAGTGATCCAATTGGAGGAATTCGAACTCGCCAACCCTCGCGTCAAACCTGGGCAGGCGATTGGACTGTCGTTGTATTGGCGCGCGACTGCCGCGATTAATCGCGATTACACAATCTTTGCTCAATTGATTGACGCGCGCGGACAGATCGTCGCCGGCGTAGATACGCAACCGCAACATGGCGCATCGCCGACCAGCCGATGGCGCGCGAATCAGTCTACGGCGGACGGGATGGTTATTCCGGTAGACGCGGACGTTCCGCCGGGCGAGTACTCGCTGGCGCTTGGTTGGTACGATCTGACGACGATGCACCGCCTCGAACTTTTGAACGCCAGCGGCGAACCGATGGGCGATCACATTCGTGTTGCGCCGATCTGGGTGATTGAATGAGTACTCTGACGAAAACCTGGGTCGAGCATCGCGCGCTCGTGTTGATTCTTGCCGCGTTCATCGCGCTGGGCGTGACGTACTCGATCATCACGCCAATCTTTGAAGCGGGCGACGAGATTTGGCATTACCCGTTCGTCCAACATCTCGCGGCTGGTCACGGCTTGCCGATTCAAGACCCGAACGTGAAAACGTTGTGGGAACAAGAGGGCGGACAGCCGCCACTCTATTACGCGATCAACGCGCTCGCGACGTTTTGGATTGACACGCGCGATTTGCCGGACCGGTTGTGGTTGAATCCGCACGCGCGCATCGGTATTCCACTCGATTTCGGCAACAAGAATCTCGTCGTGCACACAAGCGCGGAAAGTTTTCCGTGGCACAACACCGCGCTCGCCGTTCACCTCATCCGCTTGCTCTCGATTTTGATGTCAGCAGGTACCGTCACGTTGACGTACGCGCTTGTGCTTGTCATTGCGAGCCACACCGCGGTGAAGCAATTCCCAACCCCACCCCAGCCCTCCCCTTGGCAAGGGGAGGGAGAGAGAGGGGTGATTGCTGCGTCGCAAAAATCGCTCCTCGCAATGACAAACGACAAAACACTCGCCGCATTTGCCGCCGCGTTCGTCGCGTTCAATCCAATGTTCCTGTTCATCAGCGCGTCGGTGAACAACGACAATCTCGCGACGCTGCTTGCGACACTGGCGCTGGTGCTGATGGCGCGACTCGTCACACGCGGCGTAACGATGCGGCGATTCGTCGTCCTGGGCGTCGTGCTCGGCTTAGGCGCACTGACCAAAATCAGCAACCTGGGTTTACTCGGCGTCGCGGGGTGTGTGTTTGTGTATTTGCTTTTGGGACGCGGATTAACGCGGACCCTTGTATCGCCCGCAAGGGCAGGTGTGAACGCGGATAGAAAATATATTTCTACGCTCGTCCGCGTGCTACGCAATCCGCGTCCCATTATAATTGGCAGTCTGATTTGCGCCGCGCTCGTCGTCCTCATCGCGTTCTGGTGGTATGCGCGCAACTGGATGTTGTACGGCGATCCGTCCGCGTTCGATGTGTGGGTGGCGATAGCCGGCGGGCGACCAACGCCAATGACCATCACTGGTCTGTTCAACGAGTTCCAGGGTTTTCGCATTTCGTTCTGGGGCAACTTTGGCGGCGTCAACATCATCGCGCCCGAGTGGGTGTATTCGATTCTCGATGCGTTCACCGTGCTCGCGCTCGTTGGTTTGTTGATTGGCGTGTGGCGGCGCGCGCTGCCGGGTTTGCTCGCGATTCCCGCGTTGTGGTTTGTGCTCATCAACCTCTCGCTCGTTCGCTGGACGTGGCTCACGATGGCGTCGCAGGGACGTTTGATTTTTCCGGCGATTGGCGCGCTGGCGGTGTTGTTCGTGTACGGGCTGGGACAATTCAGAATTCAGAATTCAGAATTCAGAATTCAGAATCACGTTTTACTTTTGCCTTTCGCCTTTTTACTTTTAGCTTTCTCCTTGCTCGCGCCCTTCACTCTCATCGCGCCAACCTACACCTTGCCGCCGCGTTTTGCCGATGCGTCCCGCGTACCGAATCAAACGCAAATCATTTTCGACAATCAAGCCGAGTTGATTGGTTACGCACTCGCACAAAAATCCATCGCGCCCGGCGGTGAGTTGCCGATCACGCTTTACTGGCGCGCGCGCGAAACGATGGGCGAAGATTTTTCGGTGGGCATTCGCTTGATTGATTCAGATGGGAATGTCGTCGGACGCTGGGATGCGTTCTCCGGTCGCGGCTTGTATCCGACACGCGTGTGGCAACCGGGCGAAATCGTCGTGGACGAGTACCGCGTGCCGCTCGTATCCGACGCGCGCACGGCGCAAGGTGCGCGCGTAGACGTGACGCTCTATCGCCGCGCGCCGCTCGAAAATCTGACCGCGCGTGACCCGCGCGGCAACGCCATCACGCCGAACGTCGCGCGTTTCAAAATCGCGGGGCAATCGCAAATCCAAATCGAAAATCCGGTGCGGTACGATTTCGCGGATCAGGTCGCGTTGGTCGGCTATGCCATCGCGCCGAACGCGCACGCGGGTGAATCGCTGCGCGTCCGCTTGTTCTGGCGCGCGCTCAAATCGCTGGACGAGGATTACACCGTGTTCGTGCATCTCGTTGATGCGAATGGCAAGCTCATCGCGCAAAAAGACGATCAACCGCAACACGGCGCGTACCCGACCTCGCTTTGGGACGCCGGCGAAATTGTCGCGGACGAGTACGCGTTGACACTGCCGCGCGATGCGCCACCCGGCGAGTATCGCGTGATCGTCGGTTTGTATCGCGCGAGCGATGTCACGCGCTTGCCGGTCAACGGCGGCGACGCGATTACATTGAGTACGATTCAATTTCCGTAATTGATAGCAACACCTTCGCCAAACGCGGATTCTGTTTGGCAATTTTGGAAAATTGCCCAACGATTTTGCATTCAGTTTTTGATTGGCGAAGATATTGTGATGAATCAAAATGATAGGACGCGGATGAACGCGGATGAACGCGGATAATTTTCTTTCATCTGCGTTCATCCGCGTCCTAAATTTATTGCGTGTCTTGTCGAGACGCGCCAATCCATTTATAATGACAGTCAACATGGATGAGAAAAGACTGACGCCGATGCTCTCGCAGTATCGGCAAATCAAAGCGCGCTTTCCCGATGCGATGGTGCTGTTTCGTCTCGGCGATTTTTACGAGACCTTCGATACCGATGCGAAAATTGCCGCGCGCGAACTCGAACTCGTGCTGACGTCGCGCTCGTTCGCGAAAGGTGTGCGCTTGCCGATGGCGGGCGTGCCGCATCATCACGTCCAATCGTACATCGCGAAACTCATTGACAAGGGTTACAAAGTTGCGCTCGTCGAGCAACTCGAAGACCCGAAGAAGGTCAAGCGGCTCGTCAAGCGCGATGTGATTCGTGTCATCACACCTGGGACGGTCGTCGAGGATGCGTTGTTGCGCGCCAAGAGTGATAATTATCTTGCGGGGATTGTGCGTGATGTAGGGACGACGCATGCGTCGTCCCTACAAACCACGTTCGGTTTGTCTATCGTTGACATCTCCACTGGCGAATTTGCGACGACCCAGATTCAAGGCGCGGACGCCGATGCGACGCAGAAATTACTCGACGAGTTACAGCGCGTGCAGGCAAGTGAAATCGTTCTGCCGCAATCGCTTGCGAACGACGCAGAATTTATCGCGCGCTTGAAAGCGATTCGCCCGGCGCGCATTTCGCCGATGGATGATCGCGTGAGCAACGCCGACGATGCGCGACGTGAGTTGTGCGCGCATTTCGATGTGGCGACGCTCGCCGGTTTTGGTTGCGATGATTTGCCGCTCGCGATGGTCGCGGCGAATCTCGCGTTGCAATACTTGAAAACAAACCAACCGACAACGGGCGGCACGACGCCGCCCCTACAACACCTCAAACATCTCTGGACGTACTCGCTCGCGGATTACATGACGCTCGATGCCGCAACGCGTCGCAATTTGGAATTGACCGCGCCGATTTCTCCCTCGCCCTTTCAGGGAGAGGGTGGGGTGAGGGTTGCCACCGCGCGCAGTTTGTTCGGCGTACTCGATCACACCGTCACCGCGATGGGTGCGCGCTTGCTCAAGCGTTGGATCACGCAACCGCTCCTCGACCTCGCACAGATTCACGCGCGACTCGATGCCGTGGACGAATTGCATCGCGATGCGTTCTTGCGCGGCGACATTCGCAAATTGCTCGATGGATTGTACGATGTCGAGCGACTCGTCGGACGGATCGGGTTCGGCAACGCGAACGCGCGCGATTTGATCGGCTTGAAACGCGCGTTGATGCGCTTGCCGAAAATAAAATCGCAGTTGGTCGGTAGGGGCGAGGCATTCGCCAAATCGCGAATGTCGGGTGAACATATTCGTGATGAGAAGACGGAATCGCGTTCGGAATTTGATTCTGCGAATGCCTCGCCCCTACTTGCCCGATTGGCAAACGACCTCGATGAATGTCCCGACATCGCCGCGTTGATTGACCGCGCGCTTGTGGATGATCCGCCGATTTTTATCAAGGAAGGCGGGCTGATCAAATCGGGTTACGATGCGACGCTCGACGAATTGCGCGCAAGCGCGACGCACGGCAAGACCTGGCTTGCGGAACTCGAAGAGAAGGAACGCAAGAAAACCGGCATCAAGAATTTGCGCGTGCGCTACAACGAAGTGTTTGGATTTTTTATCGAAGTGCCGCGCAGTCAGGGACATTTGATCCCAAAGAATTACGAACGCCGCGCGACGATCACGCACGCGGAACGCTATGTCACACCCGAACTCAAATCGCAAGAGACGCACATCCTCGCGACCCAGGATCGCAGCAACGATTTGGAGTACGATTTGTTCGCGCAAGTGCGCCGCGAGGTTGCCGCGCACGCGGCGCGTTTGCAAACCGCCGCGCGCATCCTCGCGCAACTCGATGCGTTGTCGGCGTTCGCTGAGGTCGCCGCGCGATACAACTACGTCAAGCCAAACGTGGACGATGGCGACCTGATCGAGATTCGCGAGGGGCGTCACCCCGTTGTCGAGCGATTTTTGCGCGATGACGAGACGTTCGTCCCAAACGACGCGCGGCTCGACCACGAAGCGCAACGCGTGATCATTCTCACCGGACCGAACATGTCGGGCAAGAGCGTGTTCGTGCGCCAGGTCGCGCTCATCGTGTTGATGGCGCAGATCGGCAGTTTCGTCCCGGCGAGTTTCGCGCGCATCGCATTGACCGACCGCATCTTTACGCGCGTCGGCGCGAGTGACGACATCGCGCAAGGTCGCTCGACGTTTCTCGTCGAGATGAGCGAGACGAGCCACATTTTGCGCCACGCCACGCCGCGTTCGCTCATCGTGCTCGATGAAGTGGGGCGCGGCACTTCGACCTACGATGGCATCTCGCTCGCGTGGGCAATCGCGGAAGAGATTCACAACATCGTCGGCGCGAAAACCTTGTTCGCGACACACTATCACGAACTGACGCAACTCGAATCGCAGAGCGAGGCGATCAAGAATTTTACGATGGCGGTCAAGGAGCAAGGGAGCGAAGTGATCTTCTTGCGTCAAGTCATCGCGGGCGGCGCGGAAAAAAGTTTTGGCATTCACGTCGCGCGGTTGGCGGGGTTGCCGGGGCGCGTGGTGGAGCGCGCGGAGGGGGTGTTAGCGCGGCTGGAATCGGAACGCGAGACGGAGGACGGCGGACGGCGGACGGAAGACAATCTGGTTCCGTCATCCGTCGTCGGTCATCCGTCGGTTGTTCGCGAGGAACGTGCCGTGTACGACGCGCGCGCGGAAATGTGGCGCGAGGTGTTGCGACAGATTGCGGATGTGGACATTGCGAACATGACGCCGGTGCAGGCGTTGAATTTGTTGAATGCGATGCAAATCAAAATCAAGTCGGATAGTCAGGTGGTCGAGTAGTCAAGATCTCAATTCAAGGATCAAGTCATGGAAAAACACGCGTTTGATCTTTTTGCTGATTATTCCCAAATTTACCTGATAGATGCGGAGTCACAAGGAGATTTCTCCGACTCTTGGGATAAGCAGACTGTGGAAAATATGTTGGCGGTTGTGCCCGGCGGAATTGCTGTCAGTACGGTAAGAACTTCAACAGTGCCAGTGACGATAGAAATACATGCTCAAGAACCAGAACCGAATTGCGATGCTTGGGATCATATCGCTGACTGTAGCATAGATGTTCCTGCAGAGGAAATCGTTATTATGGGTTGTACCGACTTCCCCCCGGACGCCCCAAGAATCAATATGGCTCCGGGTACGTACAGAGCAAGAATCTATTATGCTAATCTCGATAAGATTAGCGAAGATGGACTGAAAGGTGATGATTACTACAAGATAATTCTGTGGCTCGGCGAAAAGATAGAGCCGGTTGTGTTGAAGAAATGGAAAAATCGTGACGCAATCAAAGCGACCAGAGTGACGCGAGACATAGGTGAACAATGTTAGCAGCCCATCTCGTTCCCGGTTACTTTGCCGCAGTTCACTCGCAATCGCAGTGGCATCCAGAGTGGAGCCACAATCGGCGCGTTGCGCTTTGGAGCGCTGCGATCTTCAGTACATTCGCGCCGGATTTGGATGTCATCTACAACGGGCTGTTTCGCGGATTCTTCAATCACAGTACACTTTGGACACATAGTATCTTTGTTCACAGTGCAATCGTGTTAGGTTGGTTGTTGTTACGTCGAATCGGTCGTTGGCATTATTTCCAAACACTCGTTGGTCTCGCGGCAATCGGCGGCGTGTCACATTTGCTTTTGGATGTGATCGCACATGGCACAACTCTCTTGTATCCCCTTTCGCTCCGCGTGTTTGTCGCGCCATTCGCTGTCCGCGTTCTCGAAGGCGGCTTCTTGGCGTACGTCACCGATCCAATCTTTTTAGCAGAACCCATCTTGTCGACGCTAGCGTTGGCGCACTGGATTGCTCAACGAAGAATCGCACCTCGATTCAAGAACGCGATCCTGGTCGGACTTGTCGGTGGATTAGCCGTATTTACCGTCGCGTTTCTGCTAATGATACCAACCTTACAAAACATTGTTGCACAGCGGATAGCTGGATACTGTTTTTGCAAATCAGAAATCTAAAATCTAAAATCTGCAATCTATGAGCACTCACCCGCGCTCGTCAATCACACACCGGTTCTGGCTCGCGCTCGTTGCGTCGGTGCTCGTGCTTGTCGTCGGCACCACCGGCTTTGTCGTCCTCGAAGCGATGGACCCGCTCAGCGCGTTGTACATGACCGTCATCACGATCAGCACCGTCGGCTTTGGCGAACTGCATCCGCTCTCGCCGGCGGGACGCGTGTTCACGATGGGCTTGATTGCATCCGCGGCGACGATCACATTCTACACCGCGAGCATCATCACGAATTTGATCGTGTCCGGCGAATGGCGCGAACGACTGGAACACCAAAGGGAGCGGCGCATGTTGGAGCAATTGAAAAATCACACGATCGTTTGCGGGTACGGACGCGTCGGACGACACGTCGTGCATACCTTGCTTGCCGAGAAGATGCCGTTCGTCGTGATTGATCCTAGCGCCGAGATCATCGCGCATGTGCGCGAGTTGGGTCACGTTGCCTTGCATGGCAACGCGGCGGACGAGACGATTTTGAAACAAGCCGGCATCGAACGCGCGCGTGCGCTTGTAGTCGCGGTGAACTCAGACGCAGAGAATGTGTTCATCGTGTTGACCGCGCGCGGCATTCGCACCGATTTGGAAATCATCGCGCGCGCGAATTACGAAGCATCGGAATCGAAATTGTTGCGCGCCGGGGCGAATCACGTCATCTCGCCGTACCGCATCGCCGGGCGGCGCATGGTGACGACGCTCGTGCGCCCCGCCGTCGCCGATTTTCTCGACGAGGTCGCGCACGTCGGCAACGAAGAATTGTTGATCGAGCAAGTGGTCATCGCGCCGACCTCACCGCTCGTCGGCAAGACGCTCGCGCAAGCACAGCTTACCGAGCGCGTCGGCGTCACCGTGCTCGCGTGTAAATTGCCGAACGCCAGGACGCGCATCGCGCCGAACGCGGAAATGATTCTGCAAGCGAACATGCAAATCCTCGCGCTCGGTTCGCCGGAGCAATTGCAGGAATTGTTGCGGATGGCGAATTGCGAATAGCGTATGGCGCGGGCGGAACCACTTTGCAAAAACATTCGGTAGTGCTAGAATAATTCCAGTGAGGATTGTCAATGGAGTCGTAAAATGAGCCATTCATTTGGTATCAAAATTGTGTTGCCGGCAAGTGTCTATCGCGCGCTCAAGCGCGCGGCTGAACAAAAACGGAAAACCGAAGCCGAACTAGCGGCAGACGCAATTCGTGCGTATTTAAAACCTTCTCCGCGCCACCATTCGCTCGTGGGGTTATTTTCGGATGACGCAGAATTGATTGACTCCATCACCGAAAGAGCGTTGGAACTGAGAGAAAAAACACCCTTGCGGGTAACGAGGTAATCGTGGAGCCATCCTTGCTTGACACCGACATACTCTCAGAGATCCTCAAAGCCAAAAATCCGCTCGTCGTCGAACGCGCGAAACAGTATCAAGCCGAACACGCACGTCTCACAATTTCGGCAATCACGGTAATGGAAATTGTCAAAGGTTTTCATCAGGTCAGTCGCGCTGACGCGATAAAAAAATTTCTGACGAACATCAAATCCAGCGATGTGTTAGCGTTCGATCAATCATGCGCCGAAACCGCTGGACGGATTTACGGCGATTTGGACCGGACTGGACAAACGGTTGGGCGCGCGGATCCGATGATCGCCGCTATCGCGATCCAGCACAGGTTGACATTAGTGACGGGAAATATGGATCACTATCAACGTATCCAGAAACTGGGATACCCGCTAAGATTGGAAAACTGGCGTCAAGCAGAATGAGCGCGCAACGCATCCACGTCCTTGATAAATCCCTCGCCGAACGCATCGCCGCGGGCGAAGTCGTCGAGCGTCCTGCCTCGGTCGTGAAAGAGTTGATCGAAAACGCGATTGACGCGAGCGCGAGCGCGGTCTCGATTGAGATTCGCGAGGGCGGTGTCGCACTGATGCGCGTGAGCGATAACGGCATTGGCATGTCGCGCGACGATGCCACGCTCGCGGTCGAACGTTTTGCGACGAGCAAGATCGCGACGGACGCGGATTTGCGCGCGATCAAGACACTCGGTTTTCGCGGGGAGGCGCTGCCCTCGATCGCGGCGATGGCGCAACTCGAAATTCTCACGCGCGCCAAGGATGACATCGAAGGCACGCGCATACGCGTCACGGATGGCAAAGTCGAAACCGAGGTTGCGGGCGCGCCGATTGGAACCCAGGTCGTTGTTCGCAATCTGTTTTACAACGCACCCGCGCGGCGCAAGTTTTTGAAATCGCCGTTCCGCGAAACCGAGTTGATTCAGAAAACGATTGTGCAGTACGCGCTCGCGTACCCGCACATCGCGTTTCGCTTGATCGTGGACGGACGCGAAAATGTGGTTATGCCAGCGGCGACGCCGGTTGAACGCATCGGCGCGGCGTGGGGACGAGACCTTGCCGGTGAAATGATCGAGGTCAATTACACGAGCGTGGATTTGCGCGTGCGCGGTTTTGTGTCGCGTTCGTCGCTCGCGCGCGCGAGCCGCGAGTGGCAAAACTTTTTTGTGAACGGTCGCCCGATTCGCTCCGGCTTGCTCGCGGTGATGCTCGAACGACCTTTCGCCGGACGCTTGCCGCCCGGTCGTCATCCACTCGCGGTCATTCACATCGAACTCGATCCGCAACTTGTGGATGTGAACGTGCATCCGCGCAAAGCCGAAGTGCGTTTCTACCAAGAGCGCGCGATTTACGGCGCGGTGCAACAATCCGTCGAGCAAGCAACGCGCGAATTTCCCTTAATTCCCTCAGTTTCTTCCATTCCCGGTGATTGGTCATTCGCGGACGCAGAGGGAAATAAGGGAAATGAGGGAACTATGCGCGAAGCGCGTGCCGAGTATTTGAGCAACTGGCGCGCGCTCGGACAAGTTCACAACACGTACTTGCTCGCGCAAACCCAGGATGGGATGGTGATTGTAGATCAACACGCGGCGCAGGAGCAAATCTATTTTGAACGGCTCACGAATTTCGAACTTCGAATTTCGAATTCGGAATTCAAAATTCAAAATTCAAAATCGGCGCACATTCAGGTGATGCCCCGCGAATCCGAGTTGCTCATCGCGCACTTCGACACGTACCGTGCGCTCGGTATTGACCTCGAGCCGTTCGGCGCGAACACGTTTCGCGTGAACGCGTTGCCGGAATTTGTGCGCGTGCCGGCAAACGAATTTCTGTCCGCGTTGTTGCAAGAGCACGACAAGTATCGCGCGCTCGATGGCGATGCGTTGCGCGATAAACTCGCGTCGAAATGCGCGTGCCTCAGCGCGCTCAAAGCCGGCGACGCGCTCGACCTCGCGCAACAACAAGCCCTGCTCGACGAATTGCTCGCGATTTATTCGCCCGCGACGTGCCCGCACGGTCGTCCCGCGTTCGTCGCGATCTCGCTCGCAGAATTGGAACGCCGGTTTTTGCGCCGTTGAGTTGCGCGTTTCAAATTGACAAAACATTTCGCTTGTGCTATAAACTTGCCGCAACTGAATACTACTGGACACTCATCCAGAGAGGTGGAGGGACCGGCCCTGTGAAACCTCGGCAACCGGTGCGGTGAAACGTAAGTGGTAAGTAGTAATTACCATTTACCAATTACCAAACAAGGTGCCAATTCCGGCAAGCCGCCGATTCTGGCTTGGGAGATGAGAAGCGCGTTTTGTTATTCTCTCTCTTTCGTGGAGAGATTTTTTTTTGCCAACTCCTCCCCTGTGTACGGGGGAGGTCAGGTGGGGGTTGGATGCGAACGATTGAAATGATCGGCAGTGTCGTCAAAATGATTGACCAACGCAAATTGCCGCGTCAGTTTGAAATTGTCGAATGCCGCGATTATCGCGCGGTTGCGCACGCGATCAAAGATATGACGATTCGCGGCGCGCCGGCGATTGGCGCGGCGGCGGCGTTCGGACTCGCGCTCGCCGCGCTCGAATCACCAGCGACGACCCGCGACGAATTGTTACGCGATCTCGACGCGGCGGACCAAGTGTTGCGCGTCACGCGACCGACCGCGGTCAATCTGATGTGGGCGCTCGATCGCGTGATGCGCGCGGCGCGCGCGACGAATCTCGACGCGAACGGTTTGCGCGATTTTGTTGTCGCGGAAGCGCAAAAGATTGCCGAGGCAGATATCGCGATCAACACCGCGATGGCAAAGCACGGCGCGGCGCTCATCAACGACGGCGACACGGTGTTGACCCATTGCAATGCTGGCGCGCTGGCAACCGTTGATGTCGGTACCGCGCTGGGTGTCATTATCGAGGCGCACAAGCAAGGCAAAAAAATCCACGTGCTTGTTGATGAAACGCGCCCGCGTTTGCAAGGCGCGCGTTTGACCGCCTGGGAATTGACCCAAGCCGGCGTACCGATGACGCTCATCGCCGACAATGCCGCTGGTCACTATATGCGCGCCGGCAAAATTCAAAAATGCTTCGTCGGCTCGGATCGCGTGGCGGCGAACGGCGACGTGGCGAACAAGGTCGGCACGTACAAAGTCGCGGTCGTCGCGCACGAGAACGGCGTGCCATTCTATGCGGTGATGCCGACCTCGACGATTGATATGAATTTGGCGCACGGCGATTTGATTCCGATTGAAGAGCGCGACGCGCGCGAGGTCACGCACATCGAAGGCATACCCATCGCGCCAGACGGAGTGCATGTGGGCAACCCAGCATTCGATGTGACACCGAACAAGTACATCACCGCGCTGGTCACAGAGCGCGGCGTCGTGCGTCCGCCGTTTGTCGAGAATTTACGCAAGATCATGTGAAGACAAGAATTCTCGTAGAAATGCGAGGCAATGCGATGATGAATGAAAATTTAATTCACGCCGAACAACTCGAACCGGATATTCGTCGTGCGATCAACATTCTCAAAACATCGGGTTGCGCGGAAGTATTCTTGTTTGGCTCTGCCGCTCGCGGAAATGTTCGACCGGATTCTGACCTCGATTTAGCCGTGCGCGGTTGTCCGCCCGGTCAATTCTTTCACATCCTGGGACAATTGCTGATTGAGCTTGAACATCCAGTTGATCTCGTCAACTTGGATTCGTCCGACGCATTTGCGAATCGGTTGCAAGAGGAGGGCGCACTTGTCCGAATCAGTTGAGCGCGCGATTGCCCAAATCACTTTTGAGACAGCGCAGATTGACAAGCTATTCGGGGTGTACATCGAACTATTGACGCGCGTCCAACAACGCCAGCCGGACACAGTTGAAATTGCGGCAGTCGCCTCCGTCTTGCACTCGTTTTACAATGGCGTCGAAAATATCTTTTTGATCGTGGCAAAACAGGTTGACCAGAATGTACCAACCGGCAATCAATCGCATCGCGATCTCTTGGTGCAAATGACAAAACCGAATCCTCGTCGCGGCGCAGTCATTCCGCCGGAAACTGCAAAGCGATTGGGCGACTATATGGGCTTTCGTCATTTCTATCGCCATTCTTAATCGTTCTTTATTGATTGGAACGAGTTGCAAAAATTGGTGGTTTTGGTTGATCAAGTTTGGTCACAAACCAAAAGTGATTTGGAATTTTTTATAAATCACCTGCCGTCAAAAGACTAGGTGAACTCTGGAGCAATTATGAGTGTACTCATCACCGGTTCCATCGCGTACGATTACATCATGCAATTCCCCGGCTATTTCCACGACCACATTTTGCCGGACAAGATTGCGAATCTGTCGGTTTCGTTCCTCGTGGACTCGATGAAGAAACAGCGCGGCGGCGTCGCGACGAACATCGCGTACAACCTCGCGTTGCTCGGCGAGCGACCCAGGATCATGGCGACGGTCGGGCAGGATTTTTCCGATTACCGCGCGTGGCTCGAAGAAAACCACGTGGACACGCGCGCGATCATCGCGATTCCGGACGATTTCACGGCGTCGTTTTTCGTCAGCACCGACGGCAAGCAGAATCAAATCGCGATGTTTTACACCGGCGCGATGGCGCACGCGCATACGCTTTCGTTCAAGCAACACGCGCCCGGCAAGATTGATCTCGTCGTCATTTCGCCGAACGATCCGCGCGCGATGGTGCAATACGCGCGCGAGTGCAAGGAACTGGGTCTCGCGTACATCTACGATCCGAGCCAGCAGATCATTCGCTTGAACGGCGACGAACTCGCCGAGGGCGTGCGCGGCTCGACGATGACGATCGTGAACGAGTACGAATTCGAGATGCTGAAAAACAAAACGGGGTGGACGGATCAGCGCGTCGCGCACGAAACGCAAACGCTGATCGTTACGCTGGGCGAAAAAGGTTCGCACATCCACGCTGACAACACGACCATCACCGTACCCATCGTGCCCGCGCGCCGCCAAGCCGACCCAACCGGCGTCGGCGATGCGTACCGCGCTGGCATCATCAAGGGCTATCTCAAGCGATTGCCCTGGGAAACGGTCGGACGGCTGGGCAGTCTCGCCGCGACGTACGTGCTCGAAGAGTACGGCACGCAAAATCACAAATACGATTTGCAGGAATTTACCGCGCGCTATCGCGAAGCGTTCGGAGAAGCAGTTGAGTTGTAGGTGTTTCCTTCGTTTCCCTCAGTTCCCTCAGTTCCCTGGTAACGGAAACAAGGGAACTGAGGGAATAAGGGAACTGAGGGAAATTTTCGAAATTCCAAGACGAGGAGATAACGAATGGCAAAACGTGATTACGATGTGAAAGACATGTCGCTCGCCGACAAAGGACGTTTCCGTATTCAATGGGCGGAAAACGATATGCCGGTCCTACGACAGATTCGCGCGCGCTTTGAAAAAGAGCGCCCGCTCAAGGGTTTGAAAATCGCGGCGTGTTTGCACGTGACGACCGAGACCGCGAACTTGATGTGGACGCTTGTCGCGGGCGGCGCGGAAGTCGTGCTTGCCGCGTCGAATCCACTCTCGACCCAGGACGACACTGCCGCGGCGCTCGTCGCGCATTTCGAAGTGCCGGTGTACGCGGTCAAGGGCGAGGACAATGCGACGTACTATCGCCACTTGCACAGCGCGCTCGACATCGCGCCGAACATGACGATGGACGACGGCGCGGACTTGCTCTCGACGTTGCACAAGGAACGCACCGATTTGTTGCCGGGTGTGATCGGCGGCACCGAAGAAACGACGACGGGCGTCATTCGCTTGCGCGCGATGGCGAAGGACGGCGCGCTCAAATATCCGGTCGTCGCGGTCAACGACGCGATGACGAAACATTTTTTCGATAATCGTTATGGCACTGGGCAATCCACGCTCGACGGCATCATTCGCGCGACGAACACCTTGTTCGCCGGCAAAGTGTTCGTCGTCGGCGGGTACGGCTGGTGCTCGCGCGGCATCGCGAGTCGCGGACGCGGCTTGGGCGCGCGCACGGTTGTCACCGAAGTGGATCCGCTCCGCGCGCTCGAAGCGGTGATGGACGGATTTGAAGTGATGACGATGGAACAAGCCGCCAAGATCGGCGACATTTTCGTCACCGCGACTGGCGACAAGAATGTCATTGACGCGCGCCATTTCCCGTTGATGAAAGACGGCGCGATCATTTCCAACTCGGGTCACTTTAACGTCGAGATCAACATCCCGCAACTCGAAAAAATCATGGTCGAGAAACGCCGCCCGCGCGAATTCGTGGATCAGTACGTGCTGTCCGATGGTCGCCGCATCAACTTGCTCGCCGAAGGTCGCCTCGTGAATCTCGCCGCGGCGGAAGGGCATCCCTCGTCCGTGATGGATATGTCGTTCGCGAATCAAGCGTTGAGCGCCGAGTACCTCGTCAAGCATCAAGGCGAGTTGCCTAAGAGCGTTTTCGCCGTGCCAAGCGACATTGACAAGGAAATCGCGCGGCTCAAACTCGAAGCAATGGGCATCACGATTGACAAACTCACGCCCGAGCAAGAAGCGTACCTTTCGTCGTGGGAAGAAGGCACGTAAAAATTACCAATTACCAATTACAAAATGGTCAATGGTAATTGGTAATTTATCAAAAGGAGTATCAATGAGTACCACTTTTATGGCTGCGTCGCAAATGTTTCTGACGTCCGAATCAGTGACGGAAGGTCATCCCGATAAAGTGTGCGATCAAATTTCCGACGGCGTGCTCGATGCGATTTACACGCAAGACCCGATGGGGCGTGTCGCGTGCGAGACGGCGGCAAGCGGCGGTTTGGTCGCGGTGATGGGTGAAATCACAACGACCGCGTCGTTCAATCCGTACGAGATCGTGCAAAGGACGATTGAGAAAATCGGTTACACCGATTCCAAGTATTGGCTCGATTGGAAAACCGCGGGCATTATCACCGCGATCAAAAAACAATCGCCCGACATCGCGCAAGGCGTGAACGACGCGCTCGAAACGCGCGACGGCGGCGGCGATCCGATTGACAAGATCGGCGCGGGCGATCAAGGAATGATGATCGGTTTCGCGTGCAACGAAACGCCCGAGTACATGCCGCTGACGATTGCGCTCGCGCATCAACTCGTCAAGCGACTCGCGGCGGTTCGCAAGAACGGCGCTCTGCCGTACCTCGGACCCGACGGCAAATCCCAGGTCACGGTCGAGTACGCGTTCGGCAGACCCAAGCGCGTGGATGCGGTCGTCATCTCGACCCAGCATCTCGACAATGTGTCGCAGCAAAAAATTCGCGACGATGTGATCGAGCACGTGATCAAGCCGATCATTCCCGCGCAATTTCTCGATGCGAAAACGAAATTCTACGTGAACCCGACCGGTCGTTTCAACATCGGCGGTCCCGTTGGCGATGCGGGGTTAACCGGACGCAAGATCATCGTGGATACGTACGGCGGCATCGCGCGACACGGCGGCGGCGCGTTCAGCGGCAAAGACCCGACGAAGGTGGATCGCTCGGGCGCGTACATGGCGCGTTACGTCGCGAAAAATTTGGTGGCGGCGGAACTCGCCGAACGCCTCGAGGTTCAGGTCGCGTACGCGATTGGCGTCGCGCGTCCGATTTCGGTCATGGTCGAAACGTTCGGCACCGAAAAAGTACCGCACGAAAAAATCGTCGCGCTCGCGAACAAGCATTTCGACATGCGCCCCGCGGCGATCATTCGCGATTTGAATTTGCGCCGCCCGATCTATCAACCGACCGCGGCGTACGGACACTTTGGACGTCACGACATTGACGCGCCCTGGGAACGGATGGACAAGGCGGAAGCGATTCGCGCGGAAGCCGGGTTGTGAGTTACAAGACCTGTCAGGTTTTCGTGGAGCGAACCTGACAGGTCTTTTGAGCTGCCCCCATGCAATACACACTTTTCCTCGCGCTCGCTCCCGTCGCGACCCTCGTGCTCATCGCCGTGACCGGCTACACCCTGCGCCATCGCCGCGTTTCCGCCGCGCGCGGTGTTAGTCAGTGGAGAGCGCGTCGCGGCGAACGGAAAATTCAGCGCGCGCGAATTGGTTCATCATTCCGGATCGAATTCGACGTATGCTCCGGTTTGCATGGTCTCAATCGTCTTCGCGATTGTTTTCGCGTGCACATTAGGCGACGCCAGGAGGTAGAAAGCAGAACCAGAACTGCCAATTTTTTATTACGCAGATTTTGCGGATGCTTGAGATTCTGATCGGTCGTCACCAAAAGTTGGTAGCCGTACTTTTCGGCGGCGGCAAGCAATTCGCCGTTTCGCAATTCAGCCCATTCCAATTCGTATGCTGTGTCAACCGCGTGCCCTTTAAGATATGCGCGGAGAGGCACTGGCGTTCCCTGGTTGCTGACCGTCAGCGCATGGCTGACCATTGAATGTTCATCCGTACCGCCAGCGCATTCCTGACAGAAAGTGTGTAGCAACCGCCAGCGGTGGATAATCAAGTGACGGTTACTTTTTCAAGAAAGGATAGGGCCAGCGTTT